>JAKITG010000025.1 GCA_021648195.1 Flavobacteriaceae bacterium
CCAATCCTTGATATCCAGGAAATTGAAAAGGATTAAATCTAACAGGTAATAATACTTCTAACGGATGCTCAAGTAAAAATTTTATATCATAAAATAAAAAATGACCCAGCCTTGCCCCTAGCAAAATTGCAATGATGGTGTACATGAATAGAGAATCTAACTTTTCTAGAGAAACATTTTCATTCTTAAAAATTCTTTTCATGATTTGGAGTCCTAATACAAACGCGATAACAAACATTAAACTGTAATATCTTACAGCAAATGAACCTATTTTAAACAGTTCAATATTCGGATTCCAATCTATACTTATAAATATCATTTTATACTTATTTTAATGTTGTAAATATATACTTTTTTGAAATATAAAAAAGTAAATAATAGGCAGTATTCAACTTCCTTGATTGGAGTTGAACGGTTTTTATTAATTTTAACTTGATTCTTTATCAGGAACAGGATCATATCCTTTTCCACCCCAAGGATGACAACTAAAAATTCGTTTTATAGCTAGCCATCCACCTTTAAATAAACCATACTTTTCAAGTGCTTCAATAGAATAGTATGAACAGGTTGGTGTATATCTGCAGCTTGCTGGTGTGTATGGTGAAATAGCTACTTGATAGAATCTAACAAGCAAAACAAATGGATATATTACTATCTTTCTAAGCATTGTTTTAAGTAATTTATCAAAAATAAAGCTAGTCTATTAAAAAGGTTGTTCCCTCTTTTCCGTCTTTCAGTTGAATTCCTATAGCTAATAATTCATCACGAATTTGATCTGATAATTTCCAATCTTTATTTTCTCGAGCTTGATTACGCAGTGTTATTAAAACCTCTACAACTCCACCCAACTTATCTAAATTATCATTTAAATTTGCTTGACTCTCTAAACCTAATACATCATATACAAAGGCAAAAATAGTAGTTTTTAAATCTTCTAAATCAGCTATAGTTAAAAATGCTTTATCATCATTCATCAAATTAATCAATTTTACTACTTCAAACAAATGTGCTATCAAAATTGGTGTATTAAAATCATCGTTCATTGCATTGTAACATTTCTGTTTCCACAATTTTACATCAAAAGTTGAAATAGAAGATGTTTTTAGTTTATCAATCATATTTATAGCTTCCATTAATCTACCATAACCTTTTTCTGCGGCCAAAACAGCAGTATTTGAAAAATCGAGTACACTTCTATAATGAGCTTGCATCATAAAAAATCGAACTGCACTGGGCGCGAATGCTTTGCTTAAGTTATCGTTCTCTCCTGTAATTAATTCACCCGGTAAAATATTGTTCCCAGTTGATTTTGACATTTTCTTACCATTGAGCGTTAACATATTTCCATGCATCCAATACTTTACGGGATTCACATGATTACAGGCTTGTGCTTGTGCAATCTCACATTCATGATGTGGAAATTTTAAATCCATACCTCCACCATGAATATCAAATTCTTCGCCTAAATATTTTGTACTCATCACTGTACATTCTAAATGCCATCCTGGAAATCCTACACCCCAAGGTGAATCCCATCGCTGAATATGTTCTGGTTCTGCTTTTTTCCATAAAGCAAAATCTTGAGGATTCTTCTTATCACTTTGCCTATCTAAAACTCGAGTATTTTCTATAGCATCTTCAATTTTTCTTTTTGAAAGAATTCCATAATTTTCAGTTCTATTGTATTTAATCACGTCAAAATAAACCGAACCATTTACTTCATATCCCAAACCGTTTTCTATAATAGTTTCAATTGCTTTAATTTGTTCCATAATATGACCCGTAGCTGTAGGTTCAATACTTGGAGAAAGAAGATTAAATTTTTGTAATATTTGATGAAAATCAACCGTATATTTTTGTACAATTTCCATAGGCTCCAACTTCTCTAATCGGGCTTTTGTAGAAATTTTATCTTCGGCATCATCATCAGTTAAGTGACCTGCATCTGTTATATTTCGTACATACCTAACTTTATATCCCAAATGTAAAAGATATCTATAAATCATGTCAAACGACATAAAACTTCTTACATTTCCCAAATGCACATTACTGTAAACTGTTGGACCACAAACATACATACCCACATAACCTTCTTTTAAGGGTTTAAAAATTTCTTTTTTATTAGTGAGTGAATTATAAAGAGAAAGTGTTTGCATTCTATGGTATTTTAACTTTAAATATTATCAGACTTAATCAATTTCAAAGATAACAACTATTCTTATAAAATTTTGCTAAAAAAAACATCTGAAAATTTAAGAGTATAAAGATTTAATTTCATTACTTTTGACACCAAATAAAAAAATATAAAAAAATGAGACTAATTAACTTTTTTGTAATTACAATTGTACTTGCATCGCTTACTTCTTGTAATAGTCAAGGAGTTACTAAAAAACCTTTAACAAGTGAAATAGATTCTGTAAGCTATGCTTTAGGTATAGATATGGCTTTTAAATTTAAAGAAAATTTTGAAGTAAATGAAGAACTTTTTATACAAGGATTTAATAATGGAATGGATTCAACCAATATTTTGATTGAAAAAAGCCAAATTGAAACAGTTTTAGGAACCTTTTTTCAAAAAATACAAGCAGAAAAAAGAGATGAGCAACAAGCTGAAGCCTTAAAAAAAGTTGAAACTGAATTTGCTGCTGAAAAATCTGCTGGCATCAAATTTTTGGAAGAAAATAAATCAAAAAAAGGTGTAAAAACTACCGAAAGTGGCTTACAGTATCTTGTTTTAAAAGAAGGAACTGGAGAAAAGCCTACGGCAGCTTCAAAAGTAAAAGTTCATTATCATGGCACTTTAATAGATGGTAAAGTATTTGACAGCTCAGTTGACAGAGGCGAACCTACTGAATTTGGAGTCAGTCAGGTAATTAAAGGATGGACTGAAGGTTTACAGTTGATGAATGTTGGAGCTAAATATAAATTATTTATCCCACAAGAATTGGCTTATGGAGCCTTTCCTCGTCAAGGAGGTCCGATTAAACCTCTTGCAACTTTAGTATTTGAAGTAGAATTGTTAGAGATTGTAAAATAATTACTAAGTATTTATTAAAATTTATAAGAGAGGCTGAAAAGCCTCTCTTTTTATGTTAAACCTCTTAGATATTTTAGTTCCTTTCTTTTTTATTTTTAGTAACTGTTCAGTCGTTTTTAAAAAAATAGAGCGTAAAAAACGTACCTTCTTAGAAGGTGACTTTGACTTGCCCCTAAAAGGGGCTTCTATAAATCAAATTTTTATTGTTGACTTTCTATCTTTTTATCTTCTTTCTCTTGATATTTCACATATCTTTTAATCATAACATAAAACGGGTTACAACTTACAATTTGGACGAAGTGAGGATGTAAGCGACTATATTATAACCCGTTTTATGTTACATATTGAAAAAAAGGGAGTAAGTAAAAGGCTTTGGCAAAGATGGAATGGGCGACATAGATGGTAATTCATAATAATAATCACTAAATTTACATAATAACTCAACCAAAATAGAAGAGCTCTTTGTATGAAAAATAAAAAAGTAAATATTAACTCTATTAATAACCCTTCTATTTCTAAATTTTTAGAACATATTCTAAAAGGAAATATCACTTATTTGAGTAGAGCCATTACCTTAATTGAAAGTTCAAAAACAAAAGATATTGATAAAGCTTCTGAGCTATTACAGGTATGTTTACCTCATGCTAATAATTCAATTAGAATTGGAATAACGGGTGTACCTGGTGTTGGAAAAAGCACTTTTATCGAAGCTTTTGGAAATCATTTGATACAACTAGGAAAACGAGTTGCTGTTTTAGCTATTGACCCGAGTAGTTCTATAAATAAAGGAAGTGTTTTAGGAGATAAAACAAGGATGGGAACCTTAGTGAAAGAAGAAAATGCGTTTATTCGCCCTTCTCCTACTGGAGATAATTTAGGTGGAGTTGCTAAAAAAACCAAAGAGACTATTATTTTATGTGAAGCTGCTGGTTATGATATTATTTTAATTGAAACTGTTGGTGTTGGGCAATCTGAAACTATAGTTCACTCTATGGTTGACTTCTTCTTATTACTTAAAATAGCTGGTGCTGGTGACGAATTACAAGGTATTAAACGCGGTATTATGGAAATGGCAGATGCTATTGTAATTAATAAAGCCGACAATGGTAATATTAAAAATGCCGAATTGGCTAAAAATGAGTTTGAAAGAGCTTTACATTTACATCCTTTAAAAGAAAATGAATGGCAACCTAAAGTAACGACTTGTAGTGCTTTATATAACGATGGCATTACTGATATATGGAGAATTATATCTGAATTTTTGTCGCTTACTAAAGCGAATAATTCTTTTGATAAAAATAGAGAAAATCAAAACCAAAACTGGCTACTACAAAGTATTAATCAGCAATTACAAGATGATTTCCACAATAATAAAAAAGTAAAAAAAGAATTAAAAAATCAATTGAAAAATATTGAAAAACAATTAATAACTCCTTTTGAAGCTTCAAAAAAATTGATTGAATTTTATAAACAAAAGTGAAAAATGAAAAAGCCTGTCTGCCTTGGGCTGATGAGAAATGAAAAGTTGAAGGTTGAAATATTAAGAGTAAACTACCTCAGGAAAGTCTACGAGACATTTAAAAGGACACTCATCTGTTTACATTTCGACGCAAGCGTCGGAGTTTTAAACCTCTCGAAATTTCGGGAGTGGGAATAAATTACCAGATACCAAAAGTCAACAACTATAAATATCCAATACCAGTAAACTTTACATTACTTCACTTGCTCAATAATCTCCAATTCAAAAAACAAATCACTATTTGGTGGAATTTTTCCTCCACCAGCACCTTGTTTACCGTATCCTAAATGAGAAGGAATCATTAATAGTACTTTATCGCCAATATTCATTTGTTGTAAACCTTCTTTAAATCCAGATATTAATTGAGCATCAATACTATAATCCATAAGTGTTGGTTTGTAACCATCCATATTATCTCTTCTTGAATTATATTTATCATGCAGTTGAGCGACTTCTTTTATATTGGAATCAAATAAATCTCCCGAAGTAAAATATCCTGAATAATTTACCAAGACCTTAGAGCCAATCGTTGGTTTAACACCATCTCCTTTATGGATATTAATTATTTTTAAGCCTGAAGGTAGAACGGTAGCTTTCCCTTCATTTTCTTTTATAAACTTCAATAACTCAGCTTTAGCTTGATTCTTGTTCTCTTGTAATAATTTTTGTTTTTCTTCAATTTTTTCAAAGTAATTATTGAATACTTTAGCGGCATTAAATTCTTTTACCTTCTTCCCTATTCTTATAATTTCTATTGCATCAATAATATCATTTTTTTGAATAGAATCAACTACATCTTGACCTTTAATAATATGACCAAATACGGTGTGTTTACCATCTAAAAATTTGGTCTCTTTGTGGGTAATAAAAAACTGACTCCCATTTGTTTCTGGTCCTGAGTTTGCCATTGATAATATTCCTGCTCTATTATGTGTAAACATTAGATTACCTTCTTCATCTATAGGAAATTCATCTTCAAATTTATACCCAGGATTTCCCGAACCATTTCCTTTTGGATCTCCTCCTTGAATTATAAAATTATCTACCACCCTATGAAATTTTAATCCATCATAAAATGGTTTCTTTTTGTATTTGTCATCAACATAAGCATTTGTTCCCTCAGCTAAAGAAACAAAATTAGCTACAGTGATTGGTGTATTTTCATATTCTAATTTCAATAACATATCTCCTTTTACTGTTTGAATATCTGCATATAAACCATCTTCTAAATTATCATACTTAACTGTTTTACAGGATATTAAACTTACAACTATTGTTAATATAGTTAACTTAATCAATCGCATTCTTTAATTTTTATTATTAATTATTTTTAAGTGTACTTCATAAATTAAAGGTTCATTCGACTCTATTTTATCATTTCCTGAATAGCCAAATGCTTTGTATGATGGAAATAAAAAAGTAATTATTTCACCTTCTTTCATCAATTTTATTCCTTCTTGTAAACCTGTAATTAAATCTTCTTGATCTACCAAATAATTTTTATCTCCCAATTCTTCTTTTGAATAAATGATGTTGTCTTGAAAATTTCTAATCTCATAAGAAAAAACCACTTCATCTCCCTTTACAGGGAACTGATTACTCAAGCTGTCTTTTTTATTATAAGAATACCAAAACCCAAATTCTGAACTTATATATTTATTCAAACTATCTCTTTCCATTTTAATTTTAAATAACTTTTCTTCAAAAGAATTTAAAACTTTATTTCTTTTAACAGATTCACTCATAAATGAACTTGTTTTTCTAACTATAGGCTTTCTCGGTTCTGGTTTAGAACATGAAATTATCAAAATAGATAATAGTAAAAAAAATATTCTATTTCTCATACGATTGTTTTAGATCTTCTTGATAAGTTGGTAAAATATTTAAAAAATTAGCTACAGCATCATTTAAAGATTCATCACTCTTACCTCCAGCTGCATTAATATGACCTCCACCATTAAAATGATTTCTAGAAAAATCATTTACAGAGAAATTGCCAACTGATCTAAATGAAATTTTAATAATTTTTTGTTTTTTATCTTCAATAAATATAGCCGCAAATATTATATTCTTTATAGACAATGCATAATTTACAACACCTTCTGTATCTCCTTTTTTAAAATTAAAATCTAATAAATCTCTTTGAGATAAGGTAATATATGCTGTATGATATTTATTTACAACCCTCATATTTTTCAATGCTCTACCTAATAATTGTAAACTATCATAAGTGTTAACATTATGTATATTATTATAAATTGTAGCTCCATTTACACCTAAATCAATCAAATGAGCAACAATTTTATGCGTTAAGCTTGTTGTGGATGGAAAACGAAAAGAGCCAGTATCGGTTAAAATTCCTGCGTACAAACAAGTTCCTACATTGATATCAATAAATTCTAAATGATCTAATTTTTTAAGAAATTGATATACCATTTGACAGGTAGAACATACTTTTGGATCAACATAAGCATATTTTGCATAATCATCGGGTTGCTGATGATGATCTATCATAATAAAAATAGGTTTCACTTTTTCAAGTACACCTTGCATTTTTATTCCAACTCGATGAAGAGCATTAAAATCTAGTGTAAAAATAATATCTGCTGCTTCTAGTATCTTAATTCCTTTTTGCTCATCTTTTTCAAAAATTACAATTTTATCTTGAGCAGGTAACCATTTTAAAAAAGCTGGACAATCATTTGGCGAGACAACAGTGACTTGATGATTAAATTTTAAAAGGTAATGATATAGTGCCAAACTAGAACCATAAGCATCTCCGTCAGGATTTCTATGAGAAACGATTGCTATATTTTTTGGCTCAGAAAGTAAGCTTTTTATGTCTTTAAAATCTTCTAAATTCATGAGTTGCGAATATACAAATAAAAATTTCTTGAAACCAACTCTCAACGAGCTAGAACAGTGTAAACTCAAAATTTTATTTTAGATTCCTGTTTTCACAGGAGTGAAAAATTCAACAAAAACTCCAATGCAAAGCATTAAAAAAAAATTTAATTATAACTGTTCAACCGTTTTTAAAAAAATAGAGAATAAAAGATTTTTTTTTGTAAAACACACCCCAAACCTTCGCAAAAAAGCGGGACAGGCTCTCTCAATAGGGAAGTATTGGTGTTTATTCTCTATTTTTTACCCACTTGTTCTAATTTTACTATCGACTAAACAGTTACTTTTAATTAAAATATTTAAAGTCAGTATTTGTATCATTGAACAAATAGAGTATTTTTGCTCAAATTTAAATTAAAAAAATAATGGCAACAAATAGAACATTTACAATGCTTAAACCTGACTCTATTGAAAAAGGTTATACTGGAGCAATTTTAGAAAAAATTAATGCAGCTGGTTTTAAAATTATAGCATTGAAACAAACTCAAATGACGAAAAGTGATGCTGAAGTATTTTATGAAGTTCACAAAGAAAGACCTTTTTATGGTGATTTGGTTACATATATGACTCGCGGATCAATTGTTGCAGCAATTTTAGAAAAAGAAAATGCTGTCGCAGATTTTAGAGCTTTAATCGGTGCTACAAACCCTGAAGATGCTGCTGAAGGCACTATTAGAAAAGCTTTTGCAACTTCAATGAGCGAAAACGCAGTTCATGGTTCTGATAGCGATGAAAATGCAGCTATAGAAAGTGCATTTCACTTTTCAGGGAGAGATATTTTTTAAAAAAAATAGTCAGAATACATATAAAGACCGAGTATTATTTTTGCTTCGGTCTTTTATTTTTTTTATTATTTTAATCATAATACCTGTCCTAACCCAAATAAAATAGCAAATAAAAATGTGCTCAATGCCAATTTCTTTAATTCTGGGTCTAATTTTTTAGCTTCATTATTTTTATAAACAAATAATAAATGTTTAAAAATGGGAATAAAAGCAATTAGAAATAACAACTGAACTGCTGATGAAAAATATATTATTGTATAAAGTAGAGCCGATAGGAACGCAAAAACTAATATATAATAATGGTAATATTTAGCAAACTCATCTCCAATTTTAACGACTAATGTATTTTTACCTGCTTTCTCATCTGATTCTCTATCTCGCATATTGTTTAAATTCAACACCGCAGCACTTAATAATCCAACAGAAAATGCAGGTAAGAAAATAGAAAAATTTAATGCGTGCGTATATAAAAAATAAGAACCACAAACGCTTATAATTCCAAAAAAAATAAAAACAAAAATATCACCAAAACCATGATAACCATAAGCATTTTCACCCATCGTATATTTAATGGCTGCATAAATACTGGTTAACCCAAGTGCTATAAATATTACAGAGTAAATAATATTTTCTTTCCCAAAAGAAACAAATATGAGCAACAAAGCAAGTAGTAGGGTTATTATTCCTATTAATTTTATAGCTCTTAGCATTTGCTTAGGAGTTATCTCACCACTTTGTAAAGCTCTTTCTGGTCCAATTCTATCTTCATTATCTGTTCCTTTTACACCATCACCATAATCATTTGCTAAATTAGAAATAACTTGAAATCCTATAGTTGTTGAAATGGCAAGAATAAAAATATTTATATTAAAATACCCTTTGGAGTACGCCAAAGAAGATCCTAAAATTATTCCCGAAATAGATAATGGTAAAGTACGTAAACGTGCTGCTTTTAACCAAGACTTAACTGTTGACAAAATATCTACTTAATTATTTGGTTCTACTGTTACTTTGATGGAATATAGATAAATTTATTCCTTATTCTTTTTTAGATAAAAAAGAATAAAAAAAATCTTTACTGTCCAAGATGATTGCTACGCAACATTTATTCTCTTTCGATTAAATTCATGGTAGAACAACTAATTATTTAGAAGTAGCTCCTCCTCTAATCCATTCTTCATTACTTAACTCTAATGCCTCTTTGATATTTACTGGAATGCCATATGATTTTGCTATGATAAAACAATCGGAAAAACCCAAACGCTTCATATCATCTCTAAGCAATACTATTTCTTTGTAGGTAACAAATTTACCAATAGCATATTTATTAATTCCATCTTCTTCAAACTCAACCAAATGTGCTAAATCATCAGAAATTAAATTAGAATTAAAATTGGTATAAGCACCAATTTGAACACTATAAACAATGCTCAAATCAGCTAAAGTAGTATTTGTAGAATCTAACACAACAACTTGACTGGCTTTTCGGTGTAAACCATGTAAGGAATCGGTATCAATTAAACTTAAATTATTTTTTATTAAATATTCTTCTTTATACTGTTTTGATTTTGGCAAAAAAGACCATAAAAATAATACAAGTAGAAGTAAGCTAGATATACCTAAGAATATTCGATGTTTTTTTAGAATTGAATTATTGTGCTCCTCTTCTTTTAATTCAGATGTTAAAGTGTTTATGATATCATTTGCTTCATCAATTTCTTCGTAAATGTTTACTAAATTTTTATCTCTTACAAAAGGCATATCTTACAATATTTATTATAAATTACTTGTGTTTGCTATTAATTCGGCTATATCTAATACCTCTATCTCGGCTTCTTTTTCTTTACTTTTTATACCATCAGCCATCATTGTACTACAATAAGGACATCCAGTAATAATTATATTGGGTTCTGTTTTAAGAGCATCTTCCGTTCTCAATACATTGATGTCTTTATTTCCTTTTTCAGATTCTTTAAACATTTGCGCACCACCTGCTCCACAACATAATGCATTTGATTTATTACGGTGCATTTCAACTAGTTTTAGATTTAATCCTTTAATTAAATCTCTAGATGAGTCATATTCTTCATTAGCTCTTCCTAAGTAACATGGATCATGATATGTTACTCTTTCTTCTTTATACTTATCGCTATCTAAAACTAATCTATTATCAGTAATAAGTTCCTTTATGTACTGAGTATGATGATATACTTCATAGTTACCGCCTAAACCTGGATATTCATTTTTTATAGTATTGAATGAATGAGGATCGCATGTAACAATTTTTTTTATTTTATATGAATTTAAAAGCTCTATGTTTGTCATTGCTTGCATTTGAAATAAAAACTCATTACCTACTCTTTTTGCAACATCTCCTGTACTACTTTCTTCTGTACCTAAAACAGCAAAATCTACATTTGCTTTATGTAAAATTTTCACAAAAGCTCTGGTAATTTTCTTTGCTCTATCATCATAACTACCTGCAGATCCAACCCAAAATAATATTTCAGGCTGTTTGCCTTGAGTCATCATTTCAGCCATTGTTGGTACATTCATTTTTTATTAATTTAATGATTGAAATATTTAATGATTAAAAATTAATCTTTAAAATTATTTAATCTTTTCATTTTTAATTTAATCCTCTACTCGTCTTTCCAGTTTAACCTGTCCATTTGACTATATTGCCAAGGTGCTCCATTATTTTCTATATTACTCATCATCATATTTAATTCTTGTGGTGCTGCAGATTTCTCCATAACTAAAAATCTACGCATATCCATAATAATTGATAAAGGGTCAATATTTATAGGGCATTCTGTAACACATGCATTACAAGTTGTACAAGCCCATATTTCCTCTGCTGATATCGTATCAAACAATGTTTTACCATCATTTTCAAACTGACCATTTTTATCGATATTATCACCAATTTCTTCTATTCGATCTCGTGTTTTCATCATAATAGCTCGAGGTGACAACTCTTTACCAGTTAGGTTTGCAGGACAAACAGAACTACATCTTCCGCACTCTGTACAGGTATATGCATTCATCAATTGCACCCATGATAAATCTGTAGCGTCTTCTGCACCAAATTTGACAGGAACTGTTTCATTATCTGACTCAACAGTTGCATATGGATCAACATTGGGATCTAACATTAACTTCACTTCACTGGTTACCGATTCTAAATTGTTAAGTTTCCCTTGCTGATTTAAATTTGCAAAATAGGTGTTTGGAAATGCCAATAAAATGTGCAAATGTTTTGAATAATATAAATAGTTTAAAAAAATTAATATTCCAGTAATATGAGCCCACCAAGAAATTCTTTCTATATAAAATAAAATAACTTCATTTTGAGGCAACCAATTTGCGATATAGCTACTTATTGGAAAACTTCCTGCTTGTACATAAGCCTCAACTTGTAATTGTTGTAAACTGTAATCGGCTGCATTCATTAATAAAAATAATGACATTAAAACCATTTCAAAATACAGAATATTCAATGCATCATTTTTTGGCCAAGCAGTCATTTCTTTATTCCAAAACCTTGGAATTTTAAGAATCACTCTTCTAATCCAAAATATAATTACTGATACCAATACTAAAAATGCAAGTATTTCGAAAGCGCCAATTAAAAAGTCATAAATTCCTCCTGCAAAAGAAAAGATCCGATGAGTACCTAACAATCCATCAATTATAATTTCTAAAACTTCTATGTTAATAATAATAAAACCTATATAAACTATAGTGTGAAGTATTCCTGATATTGGACGTCTTACCATTTTTGATTGCCCCAAGGCAATGTTTATCATGTTTTTCCATCTTAACGAGGAATTATCACTTCTATCAACATCTTTACCCAATTTAATATTTCTGATTAACTTTTTTATATTGCGAGCAAAAAAACCCACACTTATTAAAAGTAGTATTGCGAAAAGAATATTTGAAAGGTAAGACATGTAGTTATTTAGCTATATTTTACTATTGAAATGCAGAAGTAAAACTAAATAATAATACCCTTTTGTGGTGTGTTTTTTGTTAAAACTTATTAACTATTCTTCTTTACCTTTTTTATAAGGTTTTTCTTTTTTACCAAAAACAGAAACATTAACATAACGCTTTGGGTGTAATTTAAAATCATGTAGTAATTCCTTTAATTCTTTAGAGGCTGCTTCAAGATTATTATACAACTTTTCATCATTAATCAACTTACCTATTGTACCGTCACCATTTTGAACGTTATCTAAAATTTTATTCAAATTACTTAAAGTTGTTTGTAACTTTATTACAGTAACACCCAAACCTGCACTATTTAATGAGTCCATCATTTTAGAAAGATTAAGCATTGCGTGATTTGCACCACCTAAAACGCTATCAATTTTACTGTTATTACTTTCTAAAAGTCGATCAATTTTAAAGGATAAGTTTTTGAAATTTTCTAATGATAATTTTAAGTTTTTTTGATTCTCTTCATCCAACAATCCTGTTAAACCCATCATTAAAGAATCTGTATTGGTAACAAAACCTTCTAACTTTGATGTTAACGGTCCTACTTGATTACCTAAATCATCCAAAATTCCTAAATCAATTGTTCCTCGTAAGATATCTCCATCTAAAGCAAGTTCACTGTTGTCATTATTTAAAATGATTCGAAGAGACTTACCGCTTAAAAAATCTGGACTGTAAATTTGAACAATACTTTTATTTGAAAAAGATATATTATTTGTTATACTTAAACGCACTGTTAACACTCCTTTCTTATCGGGGTGGAAAGAAATATTAGAAACTTTTCCAATACTTAAACCGCTAATAGTAACTGGAGCACCCTCAATCAACCCCTGAACATCAGCGTATTCAACATAAAAAGTTCTTGTTGTATCATATACACTTTGGTTTTTTAAAAAATTAAAACCCCAAACAAAAAGCACAATAATTACGATTGCTGCTACTCCTGTTTTTAACTCTCTTGAAACTTTCAATATATTATATTTTGTTAAGCAATATTACTAATTATTTTTTGAAGATTTTAATAATTTAGATACAGAAATTCTTTCTTCACCTTTAAAAGCAACTACAAATGCCGATAAATACCCCTTTTTCTTTACTTGATTTTTCATTTTCAATATTTCATTATAATTTGAAGTATTACCATAATAATATTTATAATGACTTCCTAATTTAGCTCTTGAAACATCTTTCAAACCTTTAAAATTATAAGCTTTAAGCTCAACTTTTTTTGAACTTGAAGCTATCTGAACTTTAAAATTAACATCTTTAAATACCCTAGCTTTTTCTTTTTCAATTTTAGGTTCTGGTCTCACTTCTACAACTACATTTTCATCTAAATTCTTTTTATATTCTACAATTGCTTTGTAAATAGACCTTGCTATTCCTTCTTGTCCCTCCTTTGAGTTTAAATATGCACCTTCTTTCTTGTTTGTCAAAAAACCTGCTTCAACATATACACTTGGCATAAAAGTATTTCTTAACACTAAAAAACCAGCTTGCTTTACCAATCTATCCTTTCTATTTAAATTGTTTACAAAATTCTTTTGAAGAAGACTCGCCATAATTAAACTTTGATCTAAAAACTCTTCTTGCATTAGTGTCAAACCTATAACAGACTCTGGAGAATTAGGGTCAAAACCTTCATACCTTGTTTCGTAATTATCTTCCATTAAAATAACTGAATTCTCTCTTTTTGCAATATCAAAATTCCTTTTATTCTCATGTAATCCTAACACAAAGGTACTTATACCATGAGCTTCCGCCTTCGTAAAAGCATCACAATGAACAGAAACAAAAAGATCAGCTTTTTCTCTTTGAGCAATATTCCCTCTTTCATCTAACTCAACAAAAGTATCATCATCTCGGGTATAAATTACTTTGATGTCTTTATTCTTTTCTAAAAGTTTTCCTGTAGTTAAAACTATTTTAAGTGCAATATCTTTCTCAAGGTAATTATTCCCTAAATTTCCAGGGTCTTTACCTCCATGACCCGCATCTAAAACTACTTTAAATTTTTCCTGAGCATTGATATCTAAGTTTGTATTGATGACAAAAAATAAACTTAATATGAAAAGAAAATGCTGGGAGAAAGTATTTCTTGTTTTCAATATTTTCATTTTTAAAACGCTATTAGTTTTCTTATTTTTAATGAATGTCACTTAAAAAATATACGTAAGTTTGTAAATTAAAAATCAGATAATTTTTTTACAAAAATACTATTTATAGCATTGTATACAAATTTAAGACACATAGTTTTATTGTTATTGTTTTTTTGCTTTGGTTTAAACTTAAGTTTTTCTCAAATCGAGCAAAAAAAAGATGAAAAAAATATAAATTCTAAAATTGACAGTATTACAACTGAAAATAAAAAGGATTTAAATATTATAAAATCAGATACTACACAAATTGATAGCACTAAAATAACCAAAGAATTTTTAGAAGCCAATATTACCCATAAAGCAAAAGACTATACTTCTAATGATTTTATTAATGAAATAGCAATTCTATATAACGAAGCCGAATTATATTATCAAGATATTGAATTAAAAGCTGGACAAATTACAATTGATTATAAAAATAGCTTAGCTTATGCTAAGGGTATTTATGATTCTATTGGAAACTATATCCAAAAACCTGTATTTAAACAAGCTTCTCAAGAGTCAACTCAAGATTCATTAATCTATAATTTTAAAAATGAAAAAGCAATTATATACAACTCAAGATCTGAACAACAAGGCGTTATAATCTTAGGTGAGGTAACTAAAAAAGAAAACGACAGCACATATTATGTCAATCAAGCTCGTTTTACATCGTCACAAAAAGAAAACCCCGATTATTATATTCAAACATCAAATATAAAAGTCATTCCTGATAGTAAAATAGTTGGCGGATGGAGTAATCTTGTTATTGCAGATGTGCCCACACCACTTTTTTTACCTTTCTTTTTTGCTCCAATAACTTCTGGTAGAGCTTCTGGTATTTTACTTCCAACTTGGGGTGAAAACAATCAACAGGGATATTTTTTACAAAACGGAGGGTTCTATTTCGATATAAATGATTATGTTGATTTAGCCGTTCTTGGAGATATTTACACCAATGGTAGTTGGGGTATTAGAACAGAATCAAACTACAGTGTTAGATATAAATTTTCTGGAAATTTTAGCTTCCGATTTGAAAACCTCATTAATAGTGAAAGAGGCTTTCCTGATTATAGTAAATCAAGTAATTTTTTCGTACGATGGTCGCATAGCCAAGCAGCTCAATCTAATCCTAATGGACGATTTTCAGCATCGGTAAACTTTGGTAGTAGTCAATTTTACAGGCAATCATTTAATGAACTAAGTTCTCCATTGTTTTTAAATAATACATTTAATTCATCAATTAATTACTCTAGAAAATTTACAGATACTCCTTTTAATATGAATATTTCGTTAACTCATACTCAAAATACAAATACAAAAAAAATTGATATGAGCCTACCTTCTTTAAATATAAATATGGATAGAGTTTATCCATTTGCTCCTAAAGTTGGTTCAAAGAAAAGTGCTTTACAAAATATAGGTTTAACTTATACTATGGATTTGCAAAATAGATTATCAACAACCGATGAAGATTTTTTAAAACCCGGTATGTTTGATGAAGCTAAATCAGGTATAAAACAAGGTGTATCTATGGGTACTAACTTAAGGTTATTTAAATACTTTACGGTATCTCCTAGTCTTAATTACAAAGAAGTTTGGTACCTTAAAACTATTGATAAAAATTGGAATGATAATCTTAACGAAATCGTTACAGACACACTTAATGGCTTTGATGCCTATAGAGAATATTCGGCAAATGCATCTATAGCAACAACCATTTACGGAATGTTTAAATTTAAAAAAGGAAAGATTGAGGCTATTCGACATGTTATTCGCCCATCTATTTCTTATGGCTATAGACCAGATTTTAGTAGCTTTTATGATGAATTTCAAGCAAGTTCCGACCCGAACGACATAAGAGAATATAATCGATTTCAAGAAGGAATTTTTGGTGGTCCATCTAGAGGGTTAAACAACAGTATTGGCATATCTCTTAATAATAATTTTGAAGCAAAAATGAGACTTGATGAAGATGCTCCCGATGGTGAAGATCCTAAAAAAGTAAAATTATTAAACAATTTAAATTTTTCTACAAATTATAATATAGCTGCCGACTCTTTACGATGGAGTCCGATTCAAATGTCGACTGGAACACTACTTTTTGACAATAAATTAAATATAGATATAAGAGCCTCTATGGATCCCTACGCTATAAATGTTAATGGTTCAAAAATTAATACATTTAACATTAATAATGGGGGTAGTTTATTTCGATTAACCAATGTTGGTGTAGCTTCTGGTTATTCTATTAAAAGTAGTGAATTAGGTAAAAATAAAAATAAATCAACCTCTACAAATAGAAATGATAATCAAAACCAAAACGTTAATGACGATGGTATGTTTGGAAAAAACAATTTAAACAACAAACAAAATAGTGAAGAAGAGGAGCAAGTAAAACAGGTGAAAATTTACGATAGTAAAATGCCCTGGGACTTAAGAGTACAGTATTCTTTAACCTACAGCAATCAAAGAGGTGATGGTCA
This sequence comes from Flavobacteriaceae bacterium, assembly GCA_021648195.1. GTDB lineage: Bacteria > Bacteroidota > Bacteroidia > Flavobacteriales > Flavobacteriaceae > Lutimonas. Next base: position 16,878 of record JAKITG010000025.1, read on the forward strand.
AATTTCAAGTAACTCAGTACAATTGAGTGGTAATATAGAATTCTCTCCAAAATGGAAAGTTGGTATTTCATCAGGTTATGATTTTCAAAATAAAGGAGTTACCTATACCCAATTACGTTTTGAAAGAGATTTAGATAGTTGGAGATTTAGTTTCAATTGGATTCCTTTTGGTAATAGATCTACATATTACTTCTTTATTGGAGTAAAATCATCCGTATTAAGTGATCTTAAATATGATAAACGACAACTACCTGATAGAAGGTTGTTTTAATGGGTTTTGGATGAAAGGTTAAGGGTGAAAAAATAAAGATTATATGTTAAAAAAAATAATAAACACTGTAAATGCTCCTGCTCCAATTGGATCGTATAGCCAAGCAATACTAACGGGAAACACCTTATATACTTCTGGTCAAATTGCCATTAATCCGAAAAGTGGAGCATTAGTTCTAGATTCAATTACTGCGGAAACAAAACAAGTAATGGAGAATTTAAAAGCAGTTTTAACGGCGGCTAAT
>JAKITG010000026.1 GCA_021648195.1 Flavobacteriaceae bacterium
CTGATACTGGAGCCAAAACAGCTAGGATGATAAAGGCAGGTGTGTAAGAATCTACGGTTATTATTGGAATTAGCCAGTTCATAATGATAACAGAAATGGCACCTATACTTCCTCCTAATCCTGCAAGAGTTCCAACAGATTTTCCATTCATTAAATCACTTGGAATTGTTTGTATGTTGCCTATTGAAAATTGAAATCCAAATAATACTACAAAAACAAAGGACACAAACTTTATAGGTGTATCGGCAAAAAGTATTGCTCCAATAATTGCTACAACTATAATTACAGCACCGATTGTAATTACTCTTTTTCTTGAAAAGTCAAGACTATTATTATTCATTAATTTTTTTGCATACCATCCGCCTGCTATACTGCCAATTGCAGCTCCAACGTAGGGGAACCAAGCATAATATCCTATTTCCTTTACATTGAAACCAAACTCTTTATAAAGATATATTGGCATCCAGAAAACAAACAACCACCAAATAGGTTCTATAAAAAATCGTGAAGCAATCAAGCCCCAAGATTCTTTCATTGATAGAATTTCTCGTACGCTTAAACTTTTATCTTCTGTTGTATTTTGCCTGTCTTCATGTTTTCCAGAAAGAATATGTGTTTTTTCTTGGTCTGTAATCCAAGGGTGAGATTCTGGCTCTCTTTTATTCATAATTAACCATGGGATAATCCATAAAAAACCTAAGACACCTATAATAATAAATGTTATTCTCCAGCCGTAAATCCCAAACAATTCAGCAACTGCTGGTGCTGCAATAATAGATCCGATAGCTGCTCCAGCATTAAAGATTCCTTGTGCGACAGCGCGTTCATTTACAGGAAACCATTCGGCATTACTTTTTACTGCTCCTGGCCAGTTACCTGCTTCGGCAACTCCTAAAACTCCTCGGAATATGCCTAATGAAGCTGCTCCTTTGGCGAAAAAATGCATAATAGTAGCCAATGACCAAAAGAAAATTGAAATTACAAAACCAATTTTTGTTCCTACCTTATCATATACTTTTCCGGAAATAAACTTCCCTGCTGCGTAGGTTATTGTAAAGATATTTATAATCCAAGCGTAATCGGCTTCTGTTAATCCTAAATCTTTACTCATTTCAGGCCACATAATCCCTAAAGCAGATCTGTCTATATAATTAATGACGGTTGCTAGGCAGACAAGCCCAACAATCCACCATCTTAATCCTTTAACTTTCATAAAATTGACTTAATTTGGTTTTAAATAATATTATTTATTCTAATAAAAATTACTTTTTTGATTATTTCTTTAAAATGTTTTTTTAAAACTTAATAGTGAAGAAATGTTTTAAATACAGTAATTAATGTATCGTTTTATTCTCTACCTAATATTATTTTTTAGAGGTGAAATTGTTCGATTTTCTCCTCATTTTATATTTTTAAATATTATAACAATATTGATACAACATTTTAAAATGAATTTTCATTTTTTTCTTGGCTAACATTGTATCTTGATTTTTAATAGCTTCATAAATTTCCGCATGTTCTTTTATAGCCAAAAAAGCTTGGTTTTTATCGCATACATGATACTTTTCAAAATTAGTAATAATTTCAGGCGTTATAGCTAGCATAAAAGTATTCATAGTACTATTGCCACTTGCTTTGGCAATTGCTAAATGAAACAATAAATCTTCTTGTACAGCATTCTCTTTATTCATAATTTTTTCTGAATATGCGTCAAGTGTTTCTTTCATGTGCTTTAAGTCCTCATCTGTTCTTCTTATAGCGGCTAATTTTACTGTTTTTAATTCAAAAAGAATTCTAGTTTCTACTAACGATTTAAAGTCTGGTTGATCTAAACTTAAAATATCATTTATCATACCATTCATAGCAATCACTCCAATATTAGCAACAAAGGTTCCGCTTTGAGGAATTGATTTTAACAGTCCAAAAAATTCTAGTTTTTGAATTGCAAAACGAACATTACTTCTGCTTACATTAAATCTATCTGACAGCATTCTTTCAGAGGGTAATTTGTCCCCAGGTTCTAAATTTTTGTAATTTATCAACTCTTTAATTTTTTTAATTATAGAGTTTTGTATTTTTTTATTATCACTTACTGCGAGTACTTGCAAATCCATCTAAATAAACATTTAAAATTGGTTAACCACTTTTCATGTGTAAATTTATAAAATTTAAATTACATTATAATGTTATTTAAATTTTATTTTTACTGACCTTATGAAAATCAATAAAATTAAAACAATAAACTATTCAAAAAAATCATATTCATCACTATTATAATTTAATGAGACACCTCTAACTCAAAATAATTAACACTTGAAAAAGCCCCTTCACTGGCAGTAAGTAAATAATTTCCTGCTTTAAAATAGTTTTCAAATACTCCCCATTTTTCAATATGAATATCATCATATACAATTATTTCATTATCATTTAAAATCACTTCCATTCTTCCGTCTGATGCTTTTATTTCTAAAGTAAATTTATCAAACCCTACATACTCCGAAAACGTGTGTCCACCATCATCTTTCCATGCGCTTGTGTGAAGTATTTCGGTTTCAGATGCATTTAAATTTATCAACTCTTTAGATTTTACTCTAACATAGCCATAATGCCAATTAATTTTTAATATGGGTGGCGCATTATTATCATCCTCGTCTATTAAATCTCTTTGCTCGTTTGTTAACCTACCGTGAATTTGCATAATAATTGTGCGATGGTATCTATCTTCAGAATCCTTTGAAATATCTCCCATAGATAGGGTTCCTTTCATACTACCTCCTTGTGCAAACGTCCAATTGGTTGAGTTGCTACCTGGAATTAATTGTTCTCTTAATTCTGTTCTTGAATAAGACGAGTTGGCTGTTGAGGTTCCTGGATATGTGTGAAATACGAGTGCTCCATTTATAGAATCGTTATACATAAATGGTTTAAGCATTTCATTAGTTGCATAGTCCGAAATTTCTGGTGGTTGCACTTCAGTTGGATTGCCTATTGGCAAAGTTACTTTCCAATTGCTTAAATCTATATTTGGAAGTAAATAATTAACCTCATCTTCTACAGCATCAACAATATCGAGTATGTCTTCATTTTTAGATTGACAACTTACTATAAAACTTATAGAGGTTATCACTAAAAATATTTTTAAAATAGTATTGTATAATTGTTTTTTTTTAAACATAACTTTTAATGACTAATACTTAATTCGTAAAATTTTACTTTCGCAAAAGACCCTTCATCTCTTGATATAAAATAATTTCCTGCTTTAAAATAATTTTCAAATATTCCCCATTTTTTCATATGGATGCTTTCGTATTTTTTAAATTCATTGTTGTTTAAAACAATTAGCATTTTGCCTTCTGTTACTTTAACTTCTAATGTAAATTTTTTAAATCCTACTTCTTGTTCAAAAGTAAAACCTACATCATCTCCCCATGCGTCTTTATAAAGAGTTTCTTTATAGGATGCGTTTAAATCCTTCAATATTTTTGTTTTAACTCTTATTTTACCGTCTTTCCAATAAATTTTTAATACTGGAGGCGCATCATTATCTTTTTTTCCAATTAACTCGCGTTGTTCGTTTGTTAATCGACCATGTATTTGCATAATAATAACTCTGTGATATTTGCCGTTTTTATCTTTCGAAACTTCTTCCATGGCAATCTTCCCTTTCATTTTACCGCCTTGGGCAAAAGTCCAATTAGTAGAGTTACTACCAGGCACCATTTGCTCTCTTAATTCTGATCTTGAATACTTGGTGTTACCTGTTTTAGCATTACTTGGGAATGCATGAAAAACAAGTGCTCCACCGATAGAGTCATTATACATATACGGTTTAAGCGTTTCGTTGGTCGCATAATCCAATATTTCTGGAGGACTAATCTCTAATGGTTTCTTAATATTTGATAGTCTTCCAATTGGCAGAGTTACTTTCCAGTTATTTAAATCTATTTTAGGTAATTTAATCTTCTTCTTTTTTTTATTCTTTTTCTTACCAGATTTTTTTATCTGATTTTCTGATTTTGAAATGCTGCTATTATTAGTTTGGCTAATAATTTCAGTATTAAGAAAGAATATTAAGAAAGTTGCAAATAATCCTCTTCGAAAATTGTTCATAATGTTTTATCTTCTTATAAAGCAATTGAAATGTCATCAACTCTAGCCTCTTCTCCTTCATTAGTTATTAGTATTGCTATGGCAGTTGTAGCTCCAGAATTAAATGATAAATCTACACGAATATAAGTATTTGCACTTGATTGATTTGTTCCTTGAAAAGATTCAATAGTAACTCCTGCTGCTTCAGATATATTTGAAATAGGAGTTGTTGCGTCTAAAATAGAAACAGTCAGAGACCCAGGGTTATTGGTTTTTAAAGTATAATAGTATGTTAATATATAATCTGCATTTGGAGAAACTGTTAACTCTTGATATGCAATCCGATCTCCTGCAGATGGAAATTTTGAAGCTTGAGAGCCGTCTTGAGTTGGACTTGAAGTAATTTGAATTACTCCTCCCAAGGCACTATTTCTCCAAGAAATACGCCCATCACCTGTTCCGTCAGGGAGACTGTTATCTTCAAAACTTGCTTCTAATATATCTGGTATTATGGCTGATGGAGTGGGTGGCTCAACAACGTCAACAATTAGTGAAAACATGTTTTCAACTCCCAAAGCATCGGAAGCTGTTAATGTTACTGTGTAAGAGCCTTCTGCTGGGTAAGTATTTGTACCATCTTTTTCGGTAGATGTGTTTCCATCGCCAAAATCCCAATTGTATGTAGTTGAACTAGTTGATAGATTAGCAAATGTATAAAGTAAAAAGTCAACTTCACTTTGTGCGGCTGAAAAATTTGCTTCAGGTGGCGTTTCATCTAGTTTCGAATTAGCATCTGGCAAATCAAATTTATATGCATCTAATGATGGGTCGCATGACGATAAGGAAAAAATCAATATAAATATTGAAGACATCAATAGTCCTGTATTTATTAGTTTTTTTAATTTTACATAATTACTCATAATTAATGTTTTTAATTAAAGGTTTTTAATATCCTGGGTTTTGATTTAACAATCCATTACTTATATTTATTTCTCTTTGTGGTATAGGTAATAAAAGATCTGTTGCAGCAAAATTATAGTCGTTATCAGCCGAATATGCTGAAAGCACATCTTGTGCTACTCCAAAACGGAGTAAATCGAAAAAACGCTGGTTTTCAAATGCAAGTTCAACGCGTCTTTCATCTAATAACTCTTGTTTGGATATGCTGGTTACAATATCGGTTAATCCAGCTCTGTCTCTAATTTCTTGAAACGAAGCTAAAGCATTAGAACTAGTTGTAGAGTTGTTTTCAGCCAAAATAGCTTCTACGTGCATTAATAATACGTCGGCATATCTTAAAACAATCCAATCATTTCCTGCATGAATTGGATTGCTAGAAGTAGGAGCAATCCCTAAATCATCATCTCCATTTGGCAAGTATTTTACAACTTGATTTTGAGTAGGTTGATCTGTATCAACTCTATAAGAAAATTGTGTTCTATCTCCACCAAAAGTATCAAGTGCTTGTTTAGCTTCAATAGTTACATAATTCACACCGCTTGTTCTTCCTACTGCATTTAACCACTCGGCAGAAAAATTTTGACTATCATCAACAATATCTCCAATATATCCTATGGCAAAAATAATTTCGTTATTTAATTCGTTATAAAATATGTCTTTAAAGTTAGTTTCTAAAGAAAAGTCACTATTCATTACTGCTTCACAAAGTGCTTGTGCTTCTGAATAATTACCTAAAGTTAAATGCACTTTTGCTAATAAGGCTTGCGCAGCAGCTTTGGAGGCTCTTGATTTGTAAGTGTTATCTAATCCTGAAACTGCTGCTTCAAGGTCGCTAACAATAAAATCGTAAACTGTTGCTGTTGCAACTCTTGTAAAGGCTATTTCTGTTTCTAACGGACCTATAACTCGATCTAATAAAGGGATATCTCCATAAAGTCTTACCAAATTAAAATAAGCATAAGCTCTAACAAACTTTGCTTCTGCACCGAATGCTTCTGCTGCTTCTGCTGATGCCACACCTAAATTTTCCAGCACAACATTTGCTCTAAAAATAATATTGTAAAAACTTGTATAATAATTTTCAACTATTCCGTTTGTAGCTTCTATTGTAAAATTCTCAAACTGTGCAGCTTCTCCTTCAGAACTTTTAGTTCTAGTATTATCACTACGCATTTCTGTTAAATAAAATTCTACTTGAAGAGCATAGTTATCTCTTGTTGAAGTTGAGTTTATTCCTTGTATGCCATCATACATGTTAATAACTCCAGTTTCTAATTGTGCTTCAGTAGAATAGAAAGATGTTGCATCTATTGCTGCTGTTGGCTTTGGCTCTAAAAAGTCGCTTTCGCATGAAGAAACAAACACTATTATTAGTGTAAATAAAGCTATAAATTTTATATGTTTCATAATGTTATTTTTTTTATTGTTTCTTAAAACCCTAAACTTAAGCCTATAGACAAGGTTCTAAATATAGGAGAGCCTGCTCTTTGATACCCATAGGTTGTTGGGCTTGTATTGTTTATTGATTCTGGATTAAATCCTGTATAATTATCGGCCGTAACATATATTAAATTTTGTCCTGATGCGTATATTCTAGCTTTGGTAAAAGCCCCTAACCTTGATAATAATGCATCTGAAAAATTAAAACCAATATTTACGTTTCGTAAGGCTATATATGAAGCGTCTTGGATAATATCGTTAGTAAAAATTTTTTGTTTAATAAATTCTTGATTTGGTGTGCTCGAAATATAATCTTGAGCGCTATTAAATTGATTGAAAAGATATTGATCACCCATATTTCTAACTTCTGCGCCATGGCTTCCTTGAAACATAAAACTGAAATCAAAATTTCCGATTTTAAAATCGTTTGTAAAACTCCAAACCAAATCTGGATAAGGATTTCCTAAAATAGCTTTATCGTCATCGTCTATTATTCCATCTCCATTTAAGTCTTTAACGTATACATCTTGAGCTTCTGCTCCAATTGGATGGTAAGGGTTTGCTATAAATTCTAAAGGAATATCTCTATCTACAACCCAACCATAAAAAGAGGATATTGGATTTCCTTCTAAATTAATCCATTCTGCAGCTCTTTTAGAATCTACATTTTGAATTTGACCATTGGAATCGGCAAAATTTACTAATTCATTTTTATTATTAGATCCTAATAGTGTAGATGTCCAACGAAAGTTCTCTCTAGAGATGTTTCTTGTGCGTAATTCAATTTCAATACCTTTGTTTTCTACTTTACCAATATTTACTAGTGCTTCAGTAAATCCAGTTGTAGCAGAAATAGGGTTGCTCAATAACAATTGATCGCTTGTTCGTTTATAGTAGTCGAAAGAACCTGTTACAATATTATTAAATAATGCAAAATCTATTGCAGGGTTTATTTCTATAGACCGTTCCCATTTTAAATCTGGATTTGCAATATTTATAGGATTAAATGCTGCTACCGTATTACCATTAATAATAGCTGTTGATGATTGAATTAAGGATAAATATGGATAACTATTAACTATATCGTCTCCTGTGTCAAAGAATGGATTACCTGTTACTCCATAACTAAACCGCAACTTCAAACTATTTACAATTTCGCTTTCACTCATAAAGTCTTCGTTACTAATTATCCAACCTACTGATGCTGCGGGAAAATTACCGTATTTGTTGTTTTGTCCAAAAGCTGAATACCCATCTCTTCTTAAACTTAAGGATATCAAGTATTTATCGTCATAAGCATAATTTAGCCTACCAAAATAAGATAACAATCTTGATTCATAGTCATAAGATTCGAAATTAGTGACTATGGTTCCAGCAGAAATAGTTCTTAACAAATCAGAATCATAGCCAGTTGCTGTAATGGTTTCAAAACTAGTTTCATATTTTTCAGCTGAAAAACCTAAAATAGCGCTTATATCATGTTTTCCTATAACTTTATTATATGACAATAAATTATCTGTAACAATATGTATTCTATTTTGGTTTGAAATACTATAATCAGCTGCTGAAGCTCCATTTCTATTAGATAACACGCCTCGCCATCTATCTCTTTTTGTATTTTGATAACTTCCTAAAACGGAAGTTTTAAAACTTAAATTTTCAGTAATATTATATTTAGCGTAAAAATTTCCATATAATTTAAATTTATAATCATTACGATCTTTTTCCAGCACTTTCGCTCCAGGATTAACATTAGAAGTATTACTTATATCTGTTCCTCCAGAGGCAACTGATGACATAGTGTTTAAATCAAAATCATCAAACATACGTTGTGTGGCATAGTCGCCTATTTGAACATTTGCATATCTCCCACCATCTCTTAATCTATTTACAAACTGAATTGTATTCTCATCAAGGTATAAAGGGAGCCATGGTGTTTGCCTTAAAATATCATGAGGCGAACCATCAAAACGTCTTCTGTTGGTATAAGAAGGTGATAAATTAACTCCAAGCGAAAATTTATCACTAACTTTTGTATCTACTTTAAGTTTAAGGACATATCTTTTATAGTCGTCTGTTAATAAGACTCCTTCATCATGTACGTAATTTAAGGCAGTACTAAACTTTGTTCTTTTACTACCGCCTCTTGCGCTAATAGAATGACTTTGTATAACTCCGCCATCAAAAATAATGTCTTGCCAATCTTGATCTACGCCAATTAATTGCTTTACTCTCGTCCTATCTGACAGTGTTCCTGTGGCTGCCATTTCAGCGGCTGCTGTTTCTGCTACACTAAAATAATAAGCGTCACTTTTCCTTGCTTCTTTAAAACCAGTATATGTATTATAACTAAATTTTGTTTTACCTTCTTTACCTTGTTTAGTGGTAATAATAATAACTCCATTTGCACCTCTAGAACCATAAATTGCAGCAGATGCAGCGTCTTTTAAAACTTCAAAAGATGCAACATCATTCATGTCTAACGACCCCAAAAAATCACTATCTACTAGTAAGCCATCAACTACAATGGCTGGAGCCGAACTACCAGTAATGGATCCAGTTCCTCTTATACGTATGGTTGGTGCAGATCCTGCTTCTCCTTCGGTTGCCTGAATATTAACTCCTGCAACTTGACCAACTAAAGCGTCATCTACTCTTGAAACTGCAATTTGATCTAAGTCATCATTTACAACTCTAGAGATCGCTCCAGTTAAATGAGATTTTTTTTGGGTCCCGTACCCAATAACTACAATCTCATCTAACTGACTTAAATCTTCTAAGAGCGACACATTAAGCACAGTTTGGTTATTAAAGATGATAGTTTGAGTAACAAATCCTAAATAGGAAAATTGAATTACATCGTCACTTTTTACTTCAATTTGATAATTTCCTTGTAAATTGGTTGAAGCACCCCTAGATTCACCCACAATCAAGACATTTACTCCTGGAATTGACACCCCATCTTTTGCTGACACGATATTCCCTTTTAGTATAGTAGTCTTATCTTGTGCAAAGAATGAAATACTTAACATCAATATTACAATTAAGGTTAACTTGTTTTTAAAATCCATAATTATTATCTACAACTTTATTTAAACACTAAAATCCATATTTTTAATAAAGTAATTAAACGTTTTTACTTCCCTACCAAAAAAAAGTAACTAATTTTAAGCGGATAGTGTACAGTTGTCTTTTTTAAGTGAATATCCAAATTAAAATATTATATATGGCAAACTAAATTGGTTTACCAGATTGGTTTACCAAATATATAACAATTATTGAGTTAAAAAAAATTAAAACTTAAGTTTTTTAAGTTTTATTCCATAAAGTCTTCTCTTATAGGGCTAAAAACATCTATTAGCACACCTGATTTCCTACAAATTGCTCCATGCAATACATTAGGAGGAATATAAAACGCATCTCCTCCTTTTATTGTCTTGGTTTCTTCACCAATAGTTAGTTCAAATTCGCCACTTACAACATAAGTAACTTGAGAATGATAATGCTTATGCATAACTCCAACTGCTCCAACTTCAAAATGTACGTTGACTAGCATAATATTGTCGTTATAACCCATAATCTTTCTTTTTAACCCTTCACCGACTACTTCCCACTCAATCTCGTCACCTAATAAAAATTCTTTGCTTGATCCAAACGTTTTCATAATTTGTTTATTTTTAATTTATTTACAATAATAAGGGCCTTCCCATTTGTATTGCTTCTCGTTAATATTTAATATATGTTTTTGATTTTTAGAATTATTAAGATTTGATATTATTAAAATAATATCGTTATTATTAATGTCTGTTATTTTAATGGCTGTGTAATCTACACTATCATGAATTAGATTAATTTCTGAAATATTACTTGAGGCATTTTTAGCTATCTCGCTTACTGGATTGTAATTTCCATGAGACTCAATTGTACTAACAAATGTAGTTTGTTTAGTGTCTTTTTTTCTAATTATAAAAACTGGGTCTTTTCGCAAATTAAAGTTAGGGTCGTTAGCTCCTAAACGAGCAAAAATTAATTGGTCTTTTTCTTTGGTAAGTGTTGTTAACGTATAAAAGCGCTTATTAGAAAACCATGTTAATTTAGCGTTAGGTTTATTGTTTAATCCTATAGCTTCTTGCCATAAATGTTGATATCCATTGCTTTTTCCTAATGTTTGTAATTGTTTAGGAGTTTCGTACTCGAAGTTTGTTCCTAAAATTTGCCCCAAATAGAAGAAGGGTAAATCGTATTGATTATTAGTTTTTGATTGAACTTTAAAAATATCTATGACAAAAGGGTTTTCGAAATTATCATTTTTAATTACTGCCATTGTTCTATGAAGTTCTGTGCCTGGATACGCATTGTTTTCTTTTGCGCTCACAATTTGAAAATTAGGATCTGACACATCAAATAAATATTTTTCTGAACTATACTTATTTCCAGTTTCAAAATCTCCATTAAAATGAGACACTTCATTTTGAACAATAGTATTATGTGCAATGGTTTGTTTTGCCCAAGTGTTATTCTCTTTTAAATAGTTTCCTCCACCTTTTTGTTCAATATTTACAAATCTTACCATCCCATAATCTTGCATTACTTCATCTCCATTATCATATAACAAAAAAGACAATTTATCGTAATGGCCATGACTATTACCTTGAGCAGTATATTTCATTACAAGATTCATTTCTGTTCCTGAATCACTATTTCTAATAATTCCAATGCCTCCTTCAGTGCCATCAGAACCATCTGTAATCTCCATAGATTTTTTAACAAAAGGTTGTGTTTCCCCTTCGCTTATTGCTATTGCTGCAGCTATTCCTGAATCGTCTAGTAAAACTTTATTTTGCTTTTCAATAATAGATAATAAAGTTGCATCATTTCCACCAACTTTATATGCAATGTTTACTGCTGAAACTAATTCTCTAGAATAGTATGACATGCCTTTTTGAGCATCATTTAAAGGGTAAAAATCACCATTCAAATCTGTTAAATTTAAAAGCGTATATACTGCTTTTAAAAGTACAGCGTCTTTGTATTCAAATATCTTTAATTCTGGTTTTACATTATATAAGCCTTGTGCAAATATTATAAAAGGATACATTGCGTATCTTTGGTAATAAGGTGCTTCCGTATAGTATCCTTCTGGCGAAAAAGGAGCTTCAATGTTAGCCAAAAAACCCGTTTTTTGTCCAACTTCTTTAATTAAACCTCCATCATTATCTTTTGCTCCTTCTTTAATGTTATCCTCTTTTAATCCGTAGAGTGCTCGATTAACAAGCTCATCGTCACCCATAACTAATCCAATCATTCCTACAGCTGCATTGCCCCAAGTACTATGATTATGGACTCTATTGAAAAACTGTGGCGAACCTGTAGAAAGAAAATCAGCAAATGGTTTAAATAATTTGTTTTCTAAATAGTCTCTATCTTCTTTGTCTAACCAATCATAGATACAATCATAGGACTGGCTTACATATACTAACCAGTTAGAATCATTTAAGCATTGCCAAAATATTTTTCCTCTGGCATAAGATCTTTCTTGCGGATGCAAAGGTAATGTTGGGTACATTTTTGCATATTCCATTAACATATCTCGAATATAAATTGCATATTTTTCGTCATCTAAAATCTGAAATAAAACTCCCGCTTTTTGAAGAATATGATAATTTAATTTATGCCGTTCGTGCGTATATCCTCCTGACAAGTCTTTAGGAATTGGCACGTGAATTCCAGATGCAATTTCGGCATCTACTTCGAGTTTTACTTTAGCTAAAGTTTTATCAAATAAAGGCACATTTCCCAATTGTGTTTTTATTTGTTCGACTCCTTTTTTTGTTAGAATTAAATTTGGATGCTCTTTTACTGTGTTAATTAAATCGTTGGAATTATTTACAATTTCTTCATTACAGGAAAAAAGAATTAATGAGATTATTAAAGCTATTTTAAAATTTAATAGCTTTTTAATTCTTTTATAATTCAGTTTTATATTATTATCTATCACGTTCAATATTCTTAAAATGGTCTTTTCTAACCTCTATTAATTATTTTTTATAAATTTAACCCTCTTGACTATTTGATGTTTGTTTTTTAATAGCAAAAAATATAATCCATCTTGTAAAAAAGAAACATCAATAGTATTTTTTGTTGTCTTTTTTTGTAGTGCAATTTTCATTCCTGAAATAGAATAAAGAACAACCTCATCATAATCTTCTATAGATATCCCTTTTATTGTTAATTCATTTAATGTAGGATTAGGAAAGACTACTAATTTTTTATTTTCTAAAAAATAATCATCGATAGCTAAAACTCCTCCAGTTTCTTCTATACTAAAGTTGGCAAAAAGTACAGTTTCGTCTCTTAAATTATCTGAATCATTTAAACTTCTATATATGCCCCATTTTGGACGGATAAAATCTGCTCCTGTCCTCCAATTTCGGATATCATTATTTTGATATGAAAAAATTTCAATTCCACTATCTATTCTTGATATGGATATCGCATATTCCCCAGACTCTCCATAAGTAATGGTTTCAGTTACTTCTACCCAAACACCTTTAAATAAAGATAAATTTACTTCATAAAGTGTAATTTGATTTGTAGATTCTGCATACCTTAATTCCATTTTATCAGGACTTCCTTTCCTTAAAGTTAGCGTAAATAGAGGCATGCTCGATTGTAATCCACCAACAGCTTTGAGCTGATGGATATGTGTAAAGTTTTGCGAAGGTTGAAAGTCAGAATCTAATTTAAATTTCCACTTATAAACAACAGTTTCGCCTTCTACACCTAATAAATTGTTAGGAGATTGGTCGTAAGTTTTAATTTCTACACGTTGTCTATCAAAATTTATACACCTGTCATTGTCAGGTGTTTTGTGGCTAAAGAACCTGAATACATAGGTATTCAATTCAGTATCAAACACCTCATCTATATGCCTTCCAAAATCAGAATGGTTACAGTCAGGTACTTCAACGGGGTTATGCCCAGGGGCTAACACAGAAGTTATTAATTCATAGGTGTTTCCAGGTCCATCAGCATTTAAAATAACCTGCGCAGTTAAGTTTTGTAAACATAAAATCACACTTAAAAAAAATATTCTTTTATTTTTCATTTTTAACTGCATCTTACTTCTTACTATATATATTTGTTCTTTAATAACAATGTACAAGTTTATTTTCATTGTTAATTATTTAGAAATTAAACCTAAATTTAATTTATCTGTTCCTTTCCCAATTAATGGAGATTCTTTGGTTAATTGAAACGTTTCTTTAGAAAATTTAGGATTAAAACTCCATAGATTTTGAAGGTTATATTTTTGATCTCCAGTTATTGTTATTTCTTCAGATTTATAAAAGTTGTTATTGAGTATATTTACTATAGGTTCACCAACCACCAAATGCATATTTAAGGCTTTAGTGTTATTAAAAATGTTGTTTTGAATTTCAATTTCTTGTACACCATATAATGATATTGCAGCATTATATTTACTCCGTTTATCATAACCAACATTATCGAACACACAATGGTCAATTTCTAAAAAAGGTCCAAAAGTACTTTCGTCTTTACCTCCGCGATGCAAACTTAATACTACACCACCAATATTTGTGTAACTATTATTTTTTAGAATTACGTATTCGGCATTGTAAATTCCGATATCATCTGTCTCTTTGTCTAAAGCTAATATAGATCCTGAAACAGTTTTAAATCTTGAATTTTTGATGCTTATAGTATCGGCAAATGTGTTTTTATATACTCTTATTACATCATACGAATGGTTTACATCGAGATTTACAAAATCACAGTTTTCTATAAATAATTTATAGTTTTTATTCATGGAATACTTACTCGTAGAAATAACCGAATTTCCTGTGCGATCTGGAGATTCTTCTCCATTAAAGGTTAATCCTATTAAAGAAAGGCTTCCTCCATTTTTAATTTCGAAAAGAGATTTCTTTTCAAATAAAACTACCGCTTTTACATCAGACGTAAAAGTTAAAGGGTGTTTAATAGGAATTGTTTTTGTTAAATTATAAGCTTTATTTGATGAAAGTTGTAAAACATCTCCAGGTTCTGACTTCTCTACTGCATCGTATAAAGTATTTAAACCCGCTTCTACAACTATCGTTTTTCCAGAAGATAATGAAACTTCTCTATTCTCTTTTGGAAACCAAGACGCGCCAGTATTCTCTTTGGTTGCAATTTCATTACTTATTGTTGCTCCAATATTTTTGTCAATATTTACTGGGATTAAAAGTCCTATCTTGTTACTTTTTAATCCCAATTTAGATTTAATAAAACCAGATTTTGAAATTGTATTTATATTTGGACTAATGATATTGTTATTAAACTCTATGCCACTTATATCGTCATAAACTGTAAAAACATCATCATTATTTTCATTATAAAAAATATTGTTCGACATGATTGAGTTTATTGGAACTGCTGACCTTTCTAAATCACTTCCAGCACATAATTGTATATTATCGCAATTAATAAATGTGTTATTTTTAACTACTGCGTCCTCAACTTGATGATACCTGTTTATTGGCGAATCAGGAACTCCATTCATAATCACAAATGCTCCTCTAAACCTATATCCTGTAAGACCTATACCATAATTATTAACAACTGTTTGCTTGCCATTTATAACTCTTATTCCTCCTGTACTTGGTTTGTTATTGCCAATAAAAACATTCCCATCAACTAGAGTTTCATTGCCATGCCTCATTGTTAATGTTCCTGTACATTCGTAAAAAACGTTATTTTTATATATGTTTTGACCAGATTTATTTGAAATAATTTCATGCTCACCATTACATCTATCAAAAAAATTAGATTCAACAAGTGTGTTTGAGTTTATTAAAGAATAATGACTCGTACCAATCCTTAAAGTTTCTCCTCCATTGGAACCTAAAGTAGGTCTTGGTCCAAAATAATTATGATGTATCCAATTGTTATTTTCTTGGCTTTCTTTTGTATTAAGTTTCACAATCATTGTAACGCCTCTATTGCTTTTTCCTTCTAAATGATTATGATCTATTTGATTGTTTTTACCATAAATGGCAACCCAAGTATCAGGTTCGTGACGTTCAGGATTAGTAAAATTATAAATCACACATTCTGTAAGCCTACTATTATTGGCCAAATTATTTTTATCTTTTTTAAATGAAATTACTTCTGTAGTTGGCGTATAACCATTTTTAAAAACTAAGCCTTTAACCACAAGATAGTTACCTGCCATTCTTAAATTTGAAGCGCCTTCTAACGAGACTTTTCCTTTCTCTTCAACTGTAAGAGTTATTGGGTTTTCTTTTGTTCCATGACCTTCGAAAAGAAGTTCTGTATTATTCCAAATACCGTTTGCAAGTACAATTACATCACCAGGTTGAACCTCTAAAATCGCTTGATTAAATTCATCAACATTGTTCACTAGAATCGATTCGTTCTTAATATTACAAGAAAAAAATAATATTAAAAAGGACAGACAACCTATTATGTATATATTTAATTGTTTCATTTAAAATTGGTTTACCAGATTGGTTGACCAAATATATGCATATAAATACTTATTAAACAAATAATTTTGAAATAATTTCACTAAAAGAAAATTTTAGAGATATTTTTTAAAAGAAATACTGCAAAAATTGATATACACTTATACAAACATGAGTCTAATTGGTTCGGACGAAATCGAAGGTTTAAACTTTTCATCATCCATCAAGATCTTCAGAATTAACACAATTTCACATACATTTACTTTGTGTTCTCAACTAAAAAGAGATTAGACAAGACCTATAGAAATGCTAAAACTGTTGAAGATGTTGAATTATTCAAGGATATAAAATATCATGAAAGCATATTTTTTTGACTAAATTTTGTGTATTTAATTAGAAATAACAGATGCAACGTCTGAAGAAATCAGCAAAGAATACGAAGGACGAGCAGCTGGCTAGAATACCTATCTGTCACGCAGAGAGTCGCGGGTTTGTCCCGCCCATACCGATTAAAACTCTTTATTATACACCCTATTTTTAATGATTGATGATAATATTAATGATGTAGTCAATTCGCCATACATACTTAATTTAGCATTTAGCGCCTCCAAATGTTTTGGGTTTCTTACAACACCTTTCATCATCATGCAATCATGACCGGTAAGTTTATGACACTCATATATTTCCGGAACGGTTTCAATATACTCTTCAAAGTTTTTTACTTGTCCAAAACGAATTTTAATAGAAATATATACACCCAAAGCATATCCTAATGATTCCATATTTAGATTGGCAGTATATCCATTAATTATATCTGCATCTTCCATTTTTTGAATTCTTTCTGCAACTGTTGGAGAAGATAGTCCTACTCTCTTAGAAATTTCAGTCAATGGTGTACGAGCATTAAGTTGTAATTCTTCTAAAATTTGTAAACTCAATCTATCTATTTTCATATATTAGTGTTTTTTAAATAAAAACATTTTTTTGCAAAAGACTATCGAATTTAGGCTAAGAAAAAACCATACCGAACAACGAAATGTTGCTAAAATGATTAAATTCAGACACTGAAAAGTGTGGTGTTTGTTGCTTGCTCAGCTCAGGCTCTCTTTCCTTTTCTTTCTTCAGCACGATATAGATAAATTAGAGTTAAAAGTTTTGTAAAAACCGGAGAAGTATAAAATGAGGCAGTGGATATGCATAGTATGTGGTTTTATTTATGATGAAGCTAAAGGTTTGCCAGAAGAAGGCATTAAACCAGGAACATGTTGGGATGATATTCCAGATGATTGGCAGTGCCCAGAGTGCGGGGTCGGTAAAGATGATTT
>JAKITG010000027.1 GCA_021648195.1 Flavobacteriaceae bacterium
AAAATAAAACTTGGAAACGAAATACACTTCAAAAAGTTAAACGAAATGATTTGATTGATAAATTAATGCATTCTTAAAGAATAAATAAAAATAATAAGCAAAAAAATAATACAAAACCTAAATCAAATACAAAATCTAATCAATTTGTAAGTGTTTTAAATAATTCGAATAAAAAGCGTTTTAAAAAGAAAAAAAAATAATTATTTTTTATCGGTGTATTTTCCTGATATTTTTTTTAAATACAATTTATATAAATATTATCTTTCTGTTATCTAGATGTAATATATTTGCTCATTAATTAATAAAGATTGTTGCAATATTGAGCAAGGTTAAGATTTAAAGCTTTTTTACTTTGAATTATCTCCTTTTCTAAAATAGCTTTTGCAACGACCTTAAATAGATTTCAAGTATGAAAAAAACTCTCTTTATTTTATTATTTGTGTCAACATTTTCCTTTTCTCAAAAAGGAGTTCAAGTTGATTTAAGTAACCCAAACGCAACAATTTACACACATTTATATTTTTTACAAACAGATAGTTATGATGCTTCTAAAGCAGCAATGACTATTTATGGATTACCTAAAGAAGAAGCTATTGAAAAATCAATTAAAATTAAGGAAGTTTTAGATGGTAAAGGTTTAATAGTTGATTTTGGTGTAATTACGAAAAGTTCAAACTACTTAGACACTATTTATAATGCGCATAATGATTTGGTAAAATATGTAAGCCGTTTTGTTCCTTTTCCTAATCAAGTACCAGAAATTTATGTTGAAAAAATAGGAAATTCTTGGTATTATTCAAAAGAAACAGTTGCTAATATTGATCGTATTTATTCAAAAACATTTCTTTCACAATTTACTTGGTTACAAAAAAAGTTCCCTAATTTTTTTAAAAAAGTTGTTTATGGGATTAGAATATGGAAACCTATAGGTGCTTTACTATTACTTCTTTTTTCTGCTTTATTATTCTATATACTCAACCCAATTATATTTTTTGTATTAAAAAAAGTTCAAAAATTAATTTACCGTAAAACTTTTATAGAATTATTTGATTTGCTCCATGAATTGGCTCGTCCAATAGTGTTTATAATAATTATAAGAGTAATAAAAAATATATTACCATCCTTACAGTTATTTAAGGTTAATAGCCTTTTAATGCTAGGTTTAAGTATTGCAGAAACAATTTTTTGGGTATTTGTTTTCTTTAAATTAGCAAAATTAGTATTATCTATTTATACAGATTACACCAAAAAAACACATTCAAAATTAGATGAGCAATTAGCACCTATTTTAACAAAAATAGTAAGTGTATTTATATTGTTAATTGGCTTATTACACATCCTTACACTTTTTGGAGTTAACCCAACCGCTGTAATAGCTGGTGCTTCTATTGGTGGAATTGCTATTGCTTTTGCCGCTCAAGATTCAGTTAAAAATTTAATTGGAACCATTGTCATATTCTTAGACAAGCCTTTTCATATTGGCGATTGGATTAAAATTGGCTCTGTTGAAGGAACTGTTGAAAATGTAGGTTTACGATCTACTCGTGTAAGAGCTGCTGATACTTCTATTTTTCAAATACCAAATAGTAAAGTGACAGAAGTTGAAATTAATAATATGGGACTCCGATTATATCGAAGATATAATACAAAGTTAGGCATACGTTATGATACGCCACCAGAATTAATTGAAGCATTTGTTAAAGGAATTAGAGCACTAATTATTGCACATCCCGAAACAAGAAGTGAATCATATAATGTTGAATTTACTGGTTTTGGTGATTCGGCATTATTAATTATGGTAAATGTATATTTTAAAAAATTAGATTGGGGTTCTGAACAATCATCTAAACATAGACTGCATATCGCTATTGTTAAACTAGCTATGGCTTTAAACGTTGAATTTGCATTCCCATCATCAACATTAATGATTGAACAGTTTCCTGATAAAAATCCAATTATGATGAAATATAATACAGATACGAATCATATCAATCAAAGTATTCAATCTATTGTAAATGAATTTAAAAATACAGATTATCAACAAGATACCAATGTCTCTTCACATGCTGATTCTGATTAGAATTACTTGTATTTTTCAATATAGGCATTGATTTCTCTTTTGAGATCAATGTTTTCCCATTGTATCATTAAACCAAAATAATCAACAGGTAACTTGGGCTCTTGTTTTACTAAAACCCCTTTTGCAAATGATCGTTGAAGAATATCTTCTATAATATAATCAAGTGCTTCGGTTTCGGGATGGTATTGACTTTTTAAGGAAAGTTTAAATAAATTTGCTGTAGAGTTGTACCAAAAGGCATTCCACCTACTCCTATATTCTTTGATTAATTCAAACATAGTTTCTCCAGTTTGGCGATGAATTAATTTAATTAAAATCCGACCTTCAGTTTTTGTCAATTTTTTAAGCTGATTAGTAAATTCACCTTCCATGAATCTTTGAATTTTTTTGATATGCTTTTTTCGCTTTCGTTTAGATTTTATTCCAACCAATTCTTTATTAATTTCCGATAATTTTTCGGAAGCCATTTTTGCATAAGGATAAGCCTTTCTAACTTTTTTGGCATACCAATAATAATATTTTCTTTCACTAGCAGATTTAAATTTTCGGTTTTTAAAAACAATAACTTCATCTAATGTTAACACCAAACTATCACCTCTTATAATAAGTAAATCATCAATAATAGTGTCCTTTACTATCCCCTGTGAAGAAACAGAAATTGTAAATAAATAAAAACAGATATAAATTATATTTTTCATCAATTAGCAAGCATTTCAAAAATCAATCCAAAAGTAATAAAATGTAGTACTTATTTAACGAATTTTACCTTTAATATTATTACTTTAGTACTTTAATAAAAAATAAAAATATGGCAAAGAAGAGTATTCTCAATAATAAATCAATTATATTTTTAGAAAAATATTTAAATAATGCATCGCCAACAGGTTATGAATCGGAAGGTCAAAAATTATGGATGAATTATTTAAAACCTTATGTTGATACATTTATTACAGATAGTTATGGTACAGCTGTAGGTGTAATTAATCCTGATGCAAAATTTAAAGTTGTCATTGAAGGTCATGCCGATGAAATTTCGTGGTATGTCAATTACATTACTGATAATGGACTGATTTATGTGATTAGAAATGGTGGAAGCGATCATCAAATTGCACCATCTAAACGTGTAAATATTCATACTAAAAAAGGAATTGTTATTGGTGTTTTCGGTTGGCCAGCAATTCATACAAGAAATCGAGGAAAAGAAGAACCACCAAAATTAGATAATATTTTTATTGATGTAGGTTGTAAAACAAAAGAAGAAGTTGAAAAATTAGGAGTTCATGTAGGTTGTGTAATTACTTATCCTGATGAATTTTTAATTTTAAATAAAAATAATTTTGTATGCCGTGCGCTCGACAATAGAATGGGTGGATTTATGATAGCAGAAGTGGCTAGACTATTGAAAGAAAACAAGAAAAAACTTCCATTTGGACTCTATATTACAAACTCTGTGCAAGAAGAAATAGGTTTGCGTGGCGCAGAAATGATTACGCATACCATCAAACCAGATGTTGCAATTATTACAGATGTATGCCATGATACAACAACTCCAATGATTGATAAAAAGAAAGAAGGTGAAACAAAATGTGGTGATGGACCTGTAATTTCTTATGCGCCTGCAGTACAAAATAATTTAAGAGAATTAATTATTGAAACTGCCCAAAAGAATAAAATTCCGTTTCAACGTTTGGCATCATCAAGAGCAACAGGTACAGATACCGATGCTTTTGCCTATTCTAATGGAGGTGTTCCAAGTGCATTAATTTCATTAGCACTTCGCTATATGCATACCACTGTTGAAATGGTTGCTAAAGATGATGTAGAAAATGTTATCAAATTAATTTATGAAACCTTATTGGTAATTCATCCAAAAAAAGGATTTAGTTATTTTGATTAAACCTTAACGATAAGTTGTTGGTTAATAAATTGTTATACCAATTTAATTTTATAATGTCGTATAATTGAATTGAATTAAACAATCTCAATGCGACATTATGATGTTAAATTGGTATTAGATATCAAAAAGAGGAGAATTTATAAATAATTTTATAAACTTTAATTGCTATTTGAAATCATTATGGTAGATGAACTCATCAATATTTTAGCAGAAAATTTAACGGTTGTAAAAATTGGTTTAAAATCGGAAGCACATAAAAATGGTTGGCTTCATGCTAGTGTTCATATTTGGTTTTATACTGATGATGGTGATGTTTTAATTCAAAAAAGAGCAAAAGATAAAGAAACCTTTCCCAATTTATGGGATGTTTCTGTTGCAGGGCATATTTCAGTAGGAGAAAATGAAATGACATCCGCTTTGCGAGAAATTAAAGAAGAGTTAGGACTGAAAAATAAAGCAAATGATTTAGTTAAAATAGGTACTTTTAAAGAAACTCATTATCATAAAAATGGCTTTATAGATAATGAATTACATCATATTTATTTGAGTAGGCTCAAAACAAATATTCATTTACTGAAAATTCAAAAAGAAGAATTAAGTGCCATTAAATTAATCTCTGTAAAAGAATTTAAAAAATTGCAAAAAAAAGAAACTTTTAATAAATTATTTGTTCCTCGTGCTACTGAATATTACGATTTTGTGATGAAGGAAATTAAAAAAAACACTAAAAGTACAAGGTTAGAAGTGAAAAGTAATGATTTGAAGATGAATTAATTTGAAAATAAGAACCACAGTAAAAAAATATTAAAAACTAGCAACTAACAACCAAATATCAATAGCTAATTTCCAAAAGTAAACCTGTCGGAAAACAAGATAATTTTATTTATTATAATCTCTTGGAAACTTCGAGAATAAAGTCTTACCGTTTTTAATATCCTTCCAGTGGTTTGTTTTAAATTCGATACCTATAACACCACAAGTGGGTACATGGTCAATAATTTTATTTCCATAAACATTAACGAAATCATTAATACCGTGATCGTGACTGAAAATTATAGCAGATTCAAAACCATCATCTAAAGCTTTTATTGTTTTAATTAAATATCCATCACTAAAATTATATAAAGATTTACTTATTTTTAAATTGGCTAGCGGAAAATTAAAAGAGTAACTAAAAATCATAGCAGTATGCAAAGCTCTATTGGCACAACTGGAAACGAAAACGGAGGGCATACTAATTTTTTTTGCTAATTTGGAAGATACTAAATACGCATCCTTAATTCCTCTTTGTTTTAACGGACGATCAATATCTTTCACATTTTCATATTCCCAAGAAGATTTTGCATGACGAACAATATAAAGAGTTTTCATTTATTTTATGATATTTGAAACGATAATCAAATATAAACTATTTTATAAATTCAATGATATTATCTTTTAATAATTTTTGAAATTCGTATTTGTAGTATTTTAAAATCTAAGGCTCCAGTCTTTCAATTTTCCATTCAAAATTCTTTTGTAAACTATATCGTATTCTATCATGCAGTCGGTTGGGTCTTCCTTGCCAAAATTCAATAGAAACAGGTTTTACAATAAAACCACCCCAATGTTTAGGTCGTGGTATTTCATTGCTTTGGAATTTATTTTCAAAAAATTTTAATTTATTTTCTAGCGCTTCTCTTGAGCTGATTACTTCACTTTGATTAGATGCCCAAGCACTTAACTTGCTTCCATCAGGTCTAGACTCAAAATAACCGTCAGATAAATTTTCAGCAACCTTTTCAGCTTTTCCTTTGATAATAATTTGACGTTCTAAAGTACCCCAAAAAAACGATAAACATACATTTGGGTTTTGTAAAATAACCTTTCCTTTTTCACTATTGTAGTTGGTGTAAAAAATAAAACCCTCCCAAGTAAATCGCTTCAACAAAACAATTCTATTTTTTGGGTAATTGTCTAAACCTATAGTTGAAAGCGTCATTGTATTTGCTTCATCAACACTATCAAACTCATCAGCTTCGAAAAACCATTTTTGAAACAGTTCCATCGGGTTTTCTGAAATATTTTTCTTTAATAGTTCATCTTTTTTATAGATTTTCCTATAATTACTTAAATCTTTTTCCATGATTCAAAACAACATATTTATTTTCGAAACAAATTTACATAAAATCAACCTTTTTATGATAGATTAAAAAAAATGATTAGTTTTATCCGTATAAAATTATAATTTTGGATATGAGTAATACCAAACGCATTCTTTCTGTCGATATTTTTAGAGGTCTAACTATTGCATCCATGATTTTGGTGAATAACCCTGGAACATGGAGCCATGTTTATGCACCTTTTTTACATGCAAAATGGAATGGACTAACTTCAACCGATTTAATTTTTCCTTTTTTTCTATTCGTTGTAGGTATGTCAATTGCCTTTGCTTATACAAAACGTAAGGCTCATGGTATTTCGGTAGATATTTATAAAAAAATTGTTTCTCGAACAGTTAAACTAATTTTTCTCGGACTTTTTTTAGCCGCTTTTACATTTAGTTTTCCTTTCATTAAGAATTTATCTGAATTGCGTGTGCCTGGTGTATTACAACGAATAGGAGTAGTGTTTTTTATAGCTTCTATTTTATTTCTGAATGTAAACTGGAAAGTGTTATTAGTAATTTTTGTCGCAATCCTATTGGGATATTGGTATATGATGACTCAAATCCCAATTGATGGCACAATACCATTGCTAACTAGAGCATCTAATCTGGGGTCAGTAGTAGATTTAAAACTATTAACCGATTCGCACATGTATAAAACTGATTATGATCCTGAGGGAATTTTAAGTACATTACCTTCTGTAGCCACCTCAATTTTTGGAGTGTTTATAGGAATGATACTTTTACATAAAAATAAATCACAACAAGAAAAACTAAAAATATTTATTACTATTGGTATTATTGCATTGGCTCTTGGCTATTTGTGGAGTATGAGTTTTCCGTTAAATAAAGCACTTTGGACAAGTAGTTTTGTTCTCGTAACAGGAGGCTGGGCTTGTTTGCTATATGCTGTAATTTTTTATATTACTGATATTAAAGGAAATAGTGCTTGGGGAAAACCTGCTATTATCTTTGGTTCGAATGCAATTACTGTTTATTTTTTATCAAGTTTTGTTTCTAAAAGTTTCGGACTCATAAAATTATCAAGCGGAGAATCTTTGCATGGATATTTATATGGAACTTTATCATCTATTATTACCATACCCAAACTAAGCTCTATAACTTATGCAATAATTGTAATTGTTTTTTACTACTTAGTTGCTTATATTTTATATAAAAAGAAACTTTTTATTAAAGTCTAATTCTTATTTTAGCAAAAAATAATTCAATGAATTTTTCTTCAAAACTTTTAGAAAATGCAGTTAATGAAATGTCACAATTACCAGGTATTGGTAAGCGTACAGCATTGCGATTGGTTTTGCACTTATTGAAGCAGCCCAAAGAGCAAACAGGATATTTGGCAACAGCTATACAAAACTTTAGAAATGATATAAAATTATGTAAAACCTGTCATAATATTTCAGATATTGAAACATGTGAGATATGTGCTAATCCTAATAGAAATACTGAAATTATTTGTGTTGTAGAAGATATTCGTGATGTAATGGCTATAGAAAATACGATACAGTTTAAAGGGCTTTATCATGTTTTGGGAGGAAAAATATCTCCTATTGAAGGAGTTGGACCTCATAACCTAACGATTGAAAGTTTAGTGAGAAAAGTAAAAGAGAGTAGGGTAAAAGAAATTATTTTTGCTTTGAGTTCTACTATGGAAGGCGATACCACCAATTTCTATATTTACAGACAACTACAAGAATTTAATGTAAAATTATCTACCATAGCTCGTGGAATATCTGTTGGTGATGAACTTGAATATACCGATGAGGTAACACTCGGAAGAAGTATAATTAATAGAGTGCCGTTTGAAAATAGTTTGTTGAGATAGTTTGAAGTACGAGGTAAAAAGATGAAGGGTTAAAAGATGAAGGTTGAAAAGTGAAATTATTAAAAAAAGATTAACATGAATCAACGATATTAAAAACCAGTAACTAAAAACCAACGGCTAAAAAATATATTATTTGATAAAGTTATCAGTCATAATTGTCAATTATAATGTTCAATATTTCTTAGAGCAATGTATTTTAAGCTTACAAAATGCAAGTAAGAATATTACTGTAGAAATTATTGTAGTAGATAATAATTCTACTGATGGAAGTTGTGCTATGCTTCGTCAAAAATTTCCAAAAGTTCAGTTAATTTCTAATGTAAAAAATGTTGGTTTTTCTAAGGCAAATAATCAAGGTGTTGATCAAGCCGTTGGAGCGTATATTTTGATATTAAACCCAGATACCGTTATTGCCGAAGATACTCTTGAAAAGACTCTTAATTTTGTAGAAAAACAAAATAACTTGGGTGCCTTGGGTGTAAAATTTATTGATGGAACAGGAAATTTTTTGCCAGAAACTAAACGAAATATACCTACAGTTAGAGTTGCAAGTCGAAAGATATTAGGAAACTCAAAAAGATATTATGCAAATCATATCTCTGAAAATGAAATTGCAAGCGTTGAAATTTTAACTGGGGCATTTATGCTGATGAAACGTCATGTTTATATAAAAATTGGTGGTTTTGATGAAGACTATTTTATGTATGGTGAAGATATAGATTTGTGTTATAAATTATTGAATAAAGGTTATCAAAATTATTACTATGGTGAAACAACCATTATTCATTATAAGGGAGAAAGTACCACAAAAAACACTTCCTATCTCAAACATTTTTATGGTGCCATGCAAATATTTTATAAAAAACATTTTAAAACTAATAGTTTTGATAAGTTTTTTTCAAACCTTATTTATAAAATATTGGTACTCTCTAAACCTTTAAAAAAGAACCCTCAAAATATAGAGGCACCACTACAATATAACTTGTTGCTTATTGGTGAAAACGAAGACTTGTTTGAAAAAATTAAACAAAAATCAAAATTTAAAAAATCAGAAATTAGCAAAGTAATTTCTGAAAATATTTCAGAATTTGATCTTGTTATTTTTGATAATTCAATGATATCAAATAAAGAAATTATAGAATATTTTAAAAATAAGAAATTTCAAAATAGTCTTAAAAGAATTATACCGAGAGATGCTAGCTTTTATTTAGGGAGCGACTTTTCGACTTCTAAAGGGAAAGTGTCTCACTTTTAAGACATTATAATTAATCTATAATCGCATCTTGTATTAACTGCTGTACTTTGGTACGAATATTCTCTTTTCCTAATTTGTTTACCTTACGTGTTGGATAAACTCTGTTGGATAAAAATATATAAATAATTTCAGTTTCAGGATCTATAAAAGTATAGGTTCCTGTATAACCACTATGACCAAAACTTTTAAATGAAGTACAGCCACAAGTTGCTTTAATATCTGGATCTAGTTGAGGTTTGTCAAATGCTAAACCTCTTCTAACACCTTCTTTTTCAAAGTATCTAAAATTAAATTTATCTAATGTTTCTGGTTTTAAATAGTTTTTTCCACCATAATATCCGTTTTGTAAATACATCTGCAAAATTTTTGCAATGTCATTTGAGTTTGAAAATAAACCTGCATTTCCACTTACACCTCCAAACATAGCAGCACCTTCATCATGAACATAACCATGTAATAATTGATGTCTGAAAAAATTATCTTTTTCTGTAGGAACAATTCTAGATTTAGAAAATTTATTTAATGGATTGTAAGTTAGTGTAGTAGCTCCTAAAGGTGCATAAAAATATTTATCACTTAATTGATCTAAAGGTAGCTCGTATTCCTTTTCTAAATAATCTTTAAATAAATAAAAGGGTAATCCGCTATATTTATAAGCTAATTTTTTTCTTTGTGGAGTTTCTGCAATTAATTTAAAGATAGTATCTATATAATCCGTTCGTAAATATAGTTTGTCGGCAACTTTAATACTAAATTTTTTTGATTGACTTTGTCGAAAATATTTTGCCATGGGCTTATTATTTCTGCCCTCAACCATAACCTTATAATAAGGAATGTATGGCTTCATTTTTGCATAATGCGAAAGAGCTTCTTTAACCGTTATCGTATCTTTATTGCTGTTTTTTAAAATGGGCATCAGTTTGCCCAAAGTAGTTTCTAAAGTAAACCTATTTTCTTCTTCTGCCTTCATAATCATAGGTAATCCACCCAATATTTTTGTAACGGAAGCTAAATCATAAATACTTTGATTATTTACCTTTTTTTTTGCATCATAAGTATGATGCCCAAAACTTTTTCGATAGACAATTTTTCCTTGTCTGGCAACTAAAACTTGTAATCCAGGTGCCATAGATAAATCAATTACCAATTTTGCAATAGAATCAATTCGAGTTAGTTTATTACTGTCTAAACCAACATCTTCTGGAATAGAATAACCCAATCTTTTATTGTTTGAAACTTGTAAACCAAAGCCCATTGCAAAATTTTCTTTAATATTTACAGGCAATTTTCCTTTAATATCTATTGCTCCAAAAATCATTTGTGCTGAAATATCTTGTGCTAATAAACTATTTTGATATGACACTATAATGGCATCAATATTTGTGAAAGATTTTATTTTAAGTAGGCTATACGGACTAGCAAAAACATCTAAAATAACTTTATGCTCTCTAGAAATAGCCTGTAATTTTACCAAATCGGTATCGGTTATTTTATAACTTGCATAAGCGCCACTAGATGTATGGAACCCTATAATTACAGTTTGATATTTTTTTAATTTTTGTAATATTTCATCTAAATTTTGACCTCTAACAACATCTACTTTAGTATAATCTTTGAGTCGGTTTACAAAAATTTTATTATCATTTTTACCTAATTGAACATAAGCTATTTTATTTTTTTCTAAATTTTTAAGAGGCAATACATTGTTTTTATTTTGAACCAAAGTGATTAAATTTTCTACTAGGCGTCTATTTAAAAGTTCACTTTTAGTAGTATTTAAGTCAGCCATTAAATTATCAATTTCTATAGGTTTATAGTTGTTTAGCCCAGCCCAATATTTCGTTTTTAAAATCTTTTTTACCGATTCATCTAAGCGCTCTTTCGTCAAGCGACCTGAGGCGAGTGCCTTTTTAAATAAGGCTACTGTTTTAGTAATGCTTAACGGAACATCTAACAAATCGTTTCCTGCAATAATAGCTTCTAAATTAATTTCTTCGGAAGAAGCAAAATTTGAAGAACCTTTCATATTCATGGCATCGGTAATAATCAAACCTTTAAAGCCCATTTTTTCTTTCAACAATTTCGTTACAATATTGTGTGAAAGTGATGAAGGTAAGTCAACATTCGATTCTAAAACGGGCACACTTAAATGTGCTATCATAACACCTGCTATTCCTATTTCAATAAGCTTTCGATAAGGATATAGTTCTACCGATTCAATTCTTTCTATAGATAAATCAACCATGGGTAATGTCTTGTGTGAGTCTTGTGAAGTATCACCATGCCCAGGAAAATGCTTGGCACTTGCCAATATATTTTCACTTTGGAGTCCTTTAACAAACGCAACAGATTTATCAGTAACATTAACTTTATCTTCCCCAAAAGATCGATTACCAATAACTGGGTTTTTAGGATTGGTATTTACATCAACAACAGGTGCGAAATTCATGTGAATTCCCATTCTTTTAAAATGTTTACCTATTTGTTTTCCCATTTGCTCAATGAGTTTATCATTTCTAATAGCACCTAAAGCCATATTATATGGAAAACCAACGGTATTCTTTAATCGCATATCCAATCCCCATTCGCCATCCAACCCAATAAGTAGTGGAACTTTTGAAATAGAATTATATTTATTGGTAAGTTCAGCCTGTTTTACGGCTTTGTTTTGAAAGAAAATAAGTGCTCCAATATGATGCTTTTTAATGAGATGAATAATTTCATTTTCATGTTTATAATCTTTATTAGAATAAGCTGCAATCATAAATAACTGACCTATTTTTTGGTCAACACTCATCTTATTCATGATACTATCTACCCATTTCATTTGAGCAATGCTATCTTTTGTTTGTAAAGGATCAAGTTGTGCATGAGCTTGAATTATAAAAAGAATAGTAATAATTGAAAATATTTTTTTCATTTCTAAATTTGTATTGTTGGAGATTAAAAAAAGTAAGTAATTTTATTTAAAATATCGGCTGTGCCAACTTTTATCTGCGGAGACTTCCCATACAGTTTCCAATTCTTTTTTTGTATTGATTAAATTATTAAATACAATAGTTTTCGTATTGATTTTTTGCTGATTTATAAAATTTTGAAAATCAGATAAAGAAACAATATTAATATTGTCGCCATCTTTAAATGCTGTATTCATTTTATTAAATAAATCAACTTGATATTGTACTTCAAATTGTTTAAAAACATGTGTTGATGCATCTACTGAACAACCCGAAGCTTCATTGTATGATTGATCAACTGCTAAAACAATAAATTGATTGTATTTAATTTGATAAGAACCTTTTAAATCATCACCATGTCTTTTCCAATTGGTAATAAACTGTTCCATTTTACTACTGATTTCACTAACCTCAGTATCTAAAAATTTTCTGCTAGATTGGTAAATCCAAATTTTTGAATTATCTGGTAAACTGCTAAAATTTACTAACATTTATATTTTATTATTGAATTTACTTTTTAAATCATTAAGTGTATTCATTTGCTTTTTTTGTTTTGAGCTATTTTTAATTTCGGTCAAAACTTTTTTTGTATATAGCGGAAAATCAGCATTTTGAATCCAATTATAATAACCTGGATTTTGTTTTAATACATCTTTAACCTTTTTATTTTTATATTTTCCAAAAGAAAATAAGGCTTCATTATTATCGTTTAAAGTAATAAATCCTGCAAAATCGGCTCTTTTTTTCTGTATTGAATATTCGCTTAAAAATTCTACACTATTTTCAAGGTCGTCATATTTTTTGATTTGAGCTTCCAAAATTTCATAAGTCGCCAAGGTATCTGCTTCTGCCGAATGTGCATTTTTAAGGTCTTTATCGCAATAAAATTTATATCCAGCACCTAAGGTGCGTTGTTCTTTTTTATGAAAAATCACTTGTACATCAATAGCTTTTCTACCATTCATATCAAAATCTACATCAGCTCTTAACATTTCTTCCGCCAAAAGCGGAATGTCAAATCGATTTGAATTAAAGCCTGCCAAATCACATCCTTCAATCATTTTACTAACCGTTGTAGCCAATTCATTAAATGTAGGTTCTGTAACGACTCTTTCATTGGTTATTCCGTGAATATCGGATGCTTCTTTAGGGATTTCCATTTCAGGATTTACCAACCATGTTTTACTTTCTTTATTTCCATTTGGGAAAAGTTTTAAAATAGAAATTTCAACAATTCTATCACTAGCAATATTGATTCCTGTAGTTTCGAGATCGAAAAATACAATGGGTTTTGTCAGTTTTAATTCCATAATTAAATTTAAAACTCAAAGATACAATTTGTATAATGATATTCTAAAGTTTAATGTTCTGATTTTTGTGAGAGGGTATAATTTTCTCCCACAGATACCGCATATTTTTTGCAGAAAATTAAAAAATCAACGAAAAACTAAGATCGTTGCAAAAGCTCTTTTGACAAAGAAGTACGACGCTCGATAAAAATTTAACCCGCAGTAAACCTTTGTTTATGAGGACTTAAATTTTTAGAGAAGGAAGTAATTTGAAGTAAAAAAGCTTTAAGTATCTGTTAAAAAATAAGTTGTGCAGAATCGGGGCAGTTATTTTGCTTTTTTTTTAAATTTAAAATTTTCAAGCATCCGCCTAAGGCGGACGGTTGATCCCGAATTCTCGGGATTAACAAATAAAAACGGCTAAAGAACAAGCCGAAATGTATGAGTTATTTTTTAACAGATACTAAGTCTTAATTTTACTCAATATTGCAACGGTCTTAAACTATTTCAATCAAAAAATAAAATTACTCTTGGTAGTATAAAAATGATAGTATTAATGAACCCACCTTAATAAACTAAAACGCTCTATTTACATCAAAAGCCTCTAAATATTCTGCAACACGTTTGATAAACATACCTCCCAATGCACCATTTACCACACGATGATCGTATGAATGTGAAATAATCATTTTATGGCGGATTCCGATAAAATCACCATCTGGAGTTTCAATTACAGCAGGCATTTTTCTTATTGCACCTAAAGCTAAAATAGCCACTTGGGGTTGATTGATAATTGGAGTTCCCATAATACTACCAAAAGAACCTATATTGGTAACGGTATAAGTACCACCTTGAATATCATCAGGTTTTAGTTTACCATTTCTAGCTCTATTTGCCAAATCATTTACAGCTTTGGTCATACCTACTAGGTTTAATAAATCAGCTTTTTTGATAACTGGAACAATTAAGTTTCCATCAGCAAGAGCTGCAGCCATACCTAAATTAATATCTTTTCGTTTGATAACCTTATCGCCATCAACCGAAATATTAATCATTGGATATTCTTTCAGCGTTTTTGCAATTGCTTGCATAAAAATAGGTGTAAAAGTAATTTTCTCGCCTTCTCGTTTTAAGAAGTCATCTTTTACTTTATCTCTCCATTTTACAACGTTTGTAACATCAACTTCTATAAAGCTTTGAACATGAGCAGCAGTTTGAGCCGAATTAACCATGTGGCTAGAGATGAGTTTACCCATTCTAGTCATTTCAATAATTTCATCTTCTCCACTAATAGAAAGAGGTGTTTGTGCTGTTTTCGGATTTGTTATTACTGTTTTTTGTATTAGTTTCTCTGGAGTTTTTATAGTACTGATGTTTCTACTCTTTATATAATCTAATATATCTTCTTTGGTTACTCTTTGATCTTTTCCCGAACCTGAAATAGATTTTAATTCTGCCATAGAAATATTTTCAGTTTTTGCTATATTTTTAACTAATGGCGAATAAAAGTTATCAAATGTTGAGCGTATATCAGTAATCGTTTCTTCTACTTTTTTAGTATCGGTTTTAATGGTTTCAACCGTAGGAGAAATTACAATTTTATTTTCTTGAATTTTAGGTTTATCCGTATCTTTATTTATAGTAACTTCTGTGTCTGTTTCTATAATAGCGATTGTTTTACCTACTTGTACAACATCATCAACTTGATATAATATTTCTACCAAAACACCCTCAACTTCGCTTGGTACATCACTATCAACCTTGTCTGTAGCTATTTCAACAATAGATTCATCCAATTCGATTGTATCACCAACATTTTTTAACCAAGAAGTTATTGTTGCCTCAGCAACACTTTCTCCCATTTTTGGTAATTTCAATTCAAATTTTGACATTTCTATAAAGATTTTACGGATGCAAATTTATGAAATTATTTGTAGACTGTTTGTGGTGTGAAAACTATTTAGAAATTGACATTAAATTCTTAAAAATATTGAGAATAACAAAACAACTAAGTTAGATTGTCATTGAAAAAATTCTTGTTTCAGGTTTGTTTTCAATTAACCTTAAATCAAATGCCATACAAATATTGCGTATAAACATTCTACCTTCTTCTTTTACAACAATTCCTTGATTAGTAACCTCAATTAAATCATCATTAATAATTTCTTGCAAGCGAATTAAAATTTTATTTTTAGTTTGTTGAGGGATTTTGTCATTCCACTTTGTTTCTAAATTGCACATTAAATCTAGAATATGCTTTCTAATTACTAAATCTAAATCGGTTAATAAATGACCTCTAAAAATAGGTAAAATTCCTTGATTTACTTTTTTAGTATAAGTTTCTACTGATTTTTCATTTTGAGCAAATCCATACCAGGAATCACTTATGGATGACATACCTAAACCAATCATCAATTTAGTTTTTCCTGCCGTATAACCCATGAAATTTCGATGTACCTTTTTGTTTATCATTGATTTATAAAGAGAATCTGTAGGTAGGGCAAAGTGATCCATTCCTATTTCTACATAACCATTTTCAAAAAACAATTGTTTTCCCAATTCATATAAATGACGCTTCACCGTGTCTTTTGGTAAATCACTGTCATTAAAACCACGTTGCCCAACTCCTTTAATCCATGGTACATGCGCATAGCTATAATAGGCAATTCTATCGGGTTTTAGTTCAATCGTGTTTTTTATGGTCTTTCGAATACTTTCTTCGGTTTGAAATGGGAGTCCAAAAATTAAATCATGACTTATAGATTCATAACCAATTTCTCTTGACCAATCATTTATTTTTTTTACTTGCTCAAAACTCTGAACTCTATGAATCGCTTTTTGAACTACAGGATCATAATCTTGAATACCAAAACTATTTCTGCGCGAACCTAAATCATATAACGTTTGTAATTGCTCTTTGGTAGTGTGGTTTGGATGACCTTCGTAACTGAATTCAAATTGAGTAAATCGATCTGCTCTTTTAAAGACTCCATGAATTAGTTTTTTTAAATTTTCAGATGAAAAAAAGGTTGGAGTACCTCCGCCCAAGTGAATTTCTTTAATTTTTGGACGATTTTCTAACATATCACAATACAAACCCCATTCTTTTAAAACAGTATCGATATATGGTTCTTCAACTGTATGACGTTTCGTGATTTTTTTATGACATGCGCAAAATGTACACAGGCTCTCGCAAAAAGGTAAATGAATATATAGGCTAATTCCTTCACTATCATTACTTTCATTGAATGATTGTTGCGTACTTTTTTTCCAATCACTTAATGCAATTCCTTCTTTATCCCAAAAAGGAACCGTAGGATAACTTGTGTATCTCGGACCAGGAATATTATATTTTTGAATTAGGTTGTTCATGTTTTAAGCTTACAACTTTTGCCCTCCATACTCCTTCACCGCATCAATAAATGCTTTGGCATGGTCTAAAGGGATATTTGGTAAAATTCCGTGACCTAAATTTACAATGTACTTATCTTTTCCGAAACTATCAATCATTTGCTTTACCATTTTTTTAATTTCTGACGGTGGAGATAATAATCTAGCAGGATCAAAATTACCTTGTAAAGTAATATTGTTATTGGTTAA
>JAKITG010000028.1 GCA_021648195.1 Flavobacteriaceae bacterium
CTAGTAGATTTTTCAAATACACTTTCGGAGTAGGGATTGGTGGTATATTCATACTTTAAAGTATTGTAAAAATTTAAGGTTTGGGTTTTTGCTGTAGCTAAGGGAATATAGCTAGCCAATGTACTTCCTGTTGCGTAAGGGAGGTACTGTTTAGCTTCTCGCCCTAGGTCATCGTATTCTATGTATTGCACAATGTCCTCTCTATTTCCACCTGCTTGTAAGCCAATACTTTGTTTGGGTCTTCCCATACCATCTATATAGGTGATGCTTTCTAGTTTTTCATCTTCTACAGGAGCACCATTGTTTATTTGAGCAATAGTAAACTCTTGTTGGTAGCTTGGGGTTTTAACATAATTTTCGGTTCCAGTTTGTGCAAATACTACTACTGGAAATAATGCGATGATGTATATTAATTTTTTCATGATAATTCCAGATTAGTTGATTCTTAATTTATATTCATTTTTACTAAGTACATTTCCTTCTTGGTCAGTTGCATAGTCCAAACGATTGTGCTGATCGTAATAATAATAGGTGGTATAGCCTCTAACATCGGTAACCGATTTTACTCCAATACCTGGGTCGTAGGTGTAAACAGTTATTTGTGAATCTGCGAAATAAGTTTCGTTTCGTAAATTATTAAGTGCAGTTCTTAAACTGTTTTCTTCGCCTTGACTATCTTCACTATCAGATGCTGTTTGAATATCCATTATTGTGTCTTCTAAAGGAGTCGACATCCCTATATAAGTACTATTAATTATTTCTGCTAAAAGATGCTCACCATTGTAACCCCAAATGTAAATTTGGTGTACTCCATTGGGATAGGCAACTTCTTTTAAATTTCCGTATTCATCATAAGAATGATAAATTATTCTATCTTCTAAAGAGGTGGTGCCTTTGGACACTTGCACTTTGGAAGGGTAAATTTTATCTGTTGAAAACTCATCAAAAAACCGTCTTTGTTGTGAGGTTTTACTATAAGCTGCCAAATT
Source organism: Flavobacteriaceae bacterium (assembly GCA_021648195.1). Taxonomy (GTDB): domain Bacteria; phylum Bacteroidota; class Bacteroidia; order Flavobacteriales; family Flavobacteriaceae; genus Lutimonas. Next base: position 990 of record JAKITG010000028.1, read on the forward strand.
GGGAGTTTGATAATATTTGGTAACCTCTATTGGTGTAGTTAATTGGTTTCTGTCTATTAAATCTTGCAATACAAGATCTGAAACAGGTGGATAATTTACCAGCAAGCTTTTATCTTGTGGATAAATAATATTTGTTTTACTATTTCTTCCCTTGCTGTCTTTTGTGATAATTTCAGTAGCTAGATTATGAAAACTACTGTTATAGCTATAAGTGGTGCTTTGTTCTAATGTTTGATTGTTTTCATGGGTTTTTGTGGTAGTGCTTAGTAGTTTTTTCCATCGCTGTTTATAACCGTAACCCGGGGTGTTAAAATAGTGTGAGTATTCAGGAGGACTACTTGGAGTGCCTATAGAACAAGGAGTATCAAAAGAAAAATAATAACTAAACTCTCCATTTATATATTCATAAACTTTACATCCAGGTGAGCCTCCTGTTGTTTGGGTAGCTGGATTATTTTTAAACATAATTAACCCTACTTTTTCGGGAAAAGGTTGTTGTGATAGTGGCAGAGTTACAACTTCGTAAATACTAGATGTTTCTTGTAATAGGTTTAAATCCTTATCATATGTTCTTTGAAATTTAATTTCTCCAAAGTCTAAATTTTGATTGTAAAAAGGTTGTAATTCTTCTGTTATTCCTTGACCAGCTTCGTAGGTGTCATTATAAAATATTGTCACCGTACAGCCTTCAAATTGGCTTGTTTGAGCGTTTTTATTAAAACGAAGTTCTGTAACTTCTGTATAAGTAATATTATTGGGAACAGAAATTGCGGCATTATTGTTTAAAAAATAATTTTTTGTAGCCTCACAATTGCCACCATTTGTATCTCTTTTAAGAGTAGTGCTAAAGTTTAGATCCTGTTGAGCAAGACCCGATGAAAAAATAGACATATTAAATGATGATGAAGTTGAAGAGGGTTTAATTTTAACCTGCCAAGCTCACCCTGTAACCTCTACTATAAAAATTGATTATGATAATGTGTGAAATTTTGAGTAGTTAAAAAGATTAATTATTTTTATTTATTTTTAAACTCCTGTACTACCAAATCCTCCCGAACCACGAGAAGTATCATCTAGAACGGTTACTTCCTGCCATTTAATGTGTTCAAATCTAGCAATTATCATTTGCGCTATTCGATCACCATCATTTATTGTAAATTCATCATTAGATAAGTTTACCAAAATAACACCTATTTCACCTCTATAATCTGCATCAATTGTGCCAGGAGCATTTAAAACAGTAATACCATTTTTTGCTGCTAATCCACTTCGTGGTCTAATTTGTGCTTCATACCCAACGGGTAATGCAATGAACAAACCAGTTTTTATTATCGCCCTTTCTAAAGGTTTCAATAATATTGATTGAGAAAGGTTAGCACGTAAATCCATCCCCGCAGAAGCTGAAGTTTCATAACTAGGTGTTTGATGCTTGGATTTATTAATTATTTTAATAATCATTTTTTAATATTTTTTGAATTTCTTTTTTTTCATTCCACATTATAAATCCTACAAATATAATTACTAAAAGTGAAGAAATAAATAGGTTCCCTCTGAAAAACGAAAAAGATAAATAAGTAAAACCTGTAGAAAGAAATAGATATAAAGCTATATTCTTAATTTTATAAGGAATTGTATAGTATTTTTTACCATAAAAATAAGATACAACTGTCATAAATATATATGCAATTAATGTTGCCCAAGCTGATGCCATATATCCAATTTTTGGAATAAATATAATATTAAAACCAATAGTTATTATAGCTCCTATTACTGAAAAATACATACCATATCTGGTTTTATCAGTTAATTTATACCACACTGATAAATTGATATAAATACCTAAAAACAAATTGGCTAGCAAAATAATGGGAACAATTTTTAAGGCTTGAAAATATTCTTCTTTCCCTAAAAGCATATTGGCAAAAACATCAATAAATACAATTATAATTAATAAAAATATAGTTCCTATTATGGTAAACCAATTGAGAATTGTTGCATAGGTTTCTTTGGCGTTTTTTTCTTTAGCATGATTAAAGAAAAAAGGTTCAGCTCCTAATCTAAATGCCATAACATAAAGCATCATAAATACACCTAATTTATAACATGCAGCATAAATTCCCATTTGATCTTTACCTAAATATTTAGGTATTAAAAGTTTATCTAAATTTTCATTGGTTACAAAAGCTAAACTTCCAATCATAATTGGCAATCCATAGTTTAGCATTTTATAAAGTAGTTTTTTATCAAAAGTAAATTTAAATTTAAAAAATATAGGCGACAGCAATAAAAGAGTTATAAAGCTTGCTACTAAATTTGCTATAAAAATATAAATCACTAAAGAATTTTGCTCAAAATGATTACTTATAAATTGGGGAACAAAATACCCGTTTTTTATGGCGTAGGGTACGTAAAGTAAAAAATAAAGATTGATTAAGGTATAAATTGAAATATTTAAGATTTTATAAAATGTGAATTTTATTGGTTTATTCATTGCTCTTAAATATGCAAATGGCAAAACTACTAAAGTATCAAAGGTGGTAACTAAAATTAGTATTTGAAAATAAATTGGCTTAGCAAAACCAAAATATTTTACTATTTCATTACTGTAAAAAAGCATTATTATCAAAAAAAATAAAGTAGAAGTAAATAAACTAATGAATGCTGTTGATACTACTTTTCCTTTATCTTTTTCTTTGGTGAAGAATCTAAAAAATGCTGTTTCCATACCATGAGTTAATATGGCATTAAAATAGGCTGCATAAACAAAATAAATTGTGTTTTCAGCGTATTTATCAGATGTTAAGGTGTGTGTATGTAATCTAACTAAAAGAATATTGATTGCTCTAGGTAAAACGGCTGCAATTCCATAAATTATTGTGTCTTTAAAAAACCGTTTTAATGTGCTCAATGGTCAATTTTTGAAGTATTAACAATGCAAAAATAAAATTTATACAATAGAGTAAGACCTAAAAATATAAAAAATATTTTTATCAAATACCTTTAAAACATAAAACCCTTGTAAAAACAAGGGTTTTATGTTTATAAAAAAATAAAATTTTAAGCTTCAATTGGAACAATTGAAACATAAGACCTATTATTTCTTTTCTTAGTGAATTTTACAATACCATTAATTTGAGCGTGTAATGTATGGTCTTTTCCCATATATACATTTTCACCTGGATGATGTGTTGTACCTCTTTGACGAACTAGAATGTTACCAGCGATAGCACCTTGACCTCCAAATATTTTTACGCCTAATCGTTTCGACTCTGATTCTCTACCGTTCTTAGAACTACCTACACCTTTTTTATGTGCCATGATTTATAGTTTTAAACCTGTCTACCGACAGGCATGATTGTTAAATATTTTTAAGGTTTTATTTTTCAATACCACCTTTGATTTCATCTTGCCATTTTTTCAACTCATCCCATTTACCTTCGGTAGCCATTTTTGCTTGCTTTGGCCATGAGCCAGGATTTTTAGATGCATATCTTGATCCTGCACTTTCTAAAATAGCTTTCAAATCTTTTTGAGAAGCTTTGGCTAATTTAGCAAAAGTATCAATACCTGATGCAGTAAAAATTTCTGCGATTTTTGGTCCAATTCCTTCAACTTTTTTTAAATCATCAGCTTTTTTTGCTTTAGCGGGAGCTTTTTTAGCAACAACTTTAGGAGCTACTTCTTTTTTGGCTTCTACTTTAACTTTTTTTGGAGCTTCTTTTTTAGACTCATCTTTTTTAGCACCGCTTGTAACTATACTTTCAATTTGAATTTCAGATAAGTATTGGCGATTACCATTTTTTACTCTATAACCTTTTCTTCTTTTTTTCTTAAAAACAATTACTTTATCACCTTTAAGATGTTTTAAAATTTTGGCAGTTACTACTGCACCTTTTATAGCTGGGGCGCCAAGGGTTACTTTACCGTCATCCAATAAAAGAACGTTATCAAAAGTAATTTTTGAACCTTCTTTATCTTGCAAACGATGTACAAACACCTTCTGGTCTTTTGCAACTTTAAATTGCTGCCCTGCTATCTCTACAATTGCATACATAAATTTATGTTTTTTGCTTTATTAATTAAAATAATCTTTTGCACTATCAAAAATAGGCGGGTGCAAATATATAATTTTTTATTAAATAGAAAAAACTTTTATCAAGCAATTATAATGATTCAAAACTACTGACATTCAGCTACATATATTTAGTTGTTGAATTTTTTTTCTTTATTTGTGAGATATATTCCGAATAAAATCAAACTCTCAGTAATGATTTGACTAGGGTATAATTTTTAACCATCTAAAGCGTCTCAAAATGCTGCAATAATATGTTACTAAATTTGAAAAATAGGTGAAAATGTTTGTACTAATCTATCTAAATACTGTTTTTATCAATGCTGTACCCAAAACTGTATAGAGCTAATAAATGAAATAAAGAATTCAAGACCGTTGCAATATTGAGTAAAATTAAGATTTAAAGCTTTTTTACTTCGAATTACTTCCTTCTCTAAAAAATTTAAGTACTCATAAACAAAGGTTTACTGCGGGTTAAATTTTTATCGAGCGTCGTACTTCTTTGTCAAAAGAGCTTTTGCAACGGTTTTAATTCTTATAATCTTGAATCAGGGCAAACGCATACTTTGTTAAAAAAGTCACTAATTCGCAAATTTTACCTTCAATATGAAGAAATATTGAAAGAAAATCGTAGAAGCGACCTTACATAGAAGTGGCAAATATAAATTTTAAACCCTACCTGAATAGATGTCAAATTAATTAAAGCAATCTTAAAATTGTTTATTGCTCATAAAATATTTAATTTTGTTGTATAGTCATTAAATAATTTCAGATGAAAATAATTAAAAGCATATTTTTAGTCGTATTATTAATAGGGGTTTTTATTTCTTGTAATAAGGCAAATGAAAAGCAAGTAGAAAATAAAATCGAAAAAATTAAAGAACTACCTATGAAATTAGAAAGTTTTGAAATTAAAATTGAAGGAATGACTTGTGAAATAGGCTGTGCAAGATTAATTCAATCTAAATTACACAAAACTGAAGGTGTAGAATTTGTAGAAATAAGTTTTGAAGAGAAAAATGGAAAAATCACTTTTGACACAAACAAAGTTACTTATACTGATATTAAAAATATAATTGAAAAAATTGCTGGAGGAGATGTTTATAGTGTTATACAAATGAATAAAGTTAGAAAATTTTCAAAATAACTCCAATAAAGCTAGCCCTGTAAAGCATTTAAAACTAGACAAAAAAATTTATTTTATTATAAGTTAGCAACTTACCTACAAAACTGTTCTTTTTTTTTTAACAATATTTATTGATTTTTAATGTTATATTTACGTTATTTGCAAAATCAATTAAATATTTAACTAAAAATTTTAACTATGAAATTAATTAAAGGATTATTAGCAGTTGCAATTGTTAGCGTATTAGCTATCTCTTGTGATGAAGTAAAAAAAGCTGGCGAAAAAGCAGGTGATGCTGTTGAAGCTACTGCAGATGCAGCAGGTGATGCTGTTGACTCTGCTTCAGATGCTGCAAGCGATGCTGTTGACTCAGCAGAAAGCGTTATCGACTCAGCTAAAGTAAATGCTGAAGGAGCTGTTGATGCAGCTAAAGCAAAAGCTGAAGGGGCTGTTGACGCAGTGAAAGATGCTGCTGGTAATGTAAAAGAAGGAGCTAAAAAAGTAGCTGGTGAAGCTGCTGACAAAGCTAAAGGAGTAAAAGATGCAGTAGTAAACTAAATCTTTTTTAAAATCTTAAAAAAAGCTTTCTCCTGAAACATCAGGATGAAAGCTTTTTTTATGTCTTATTTTTAAATCTAAAGTTCTGCCTAAGATTTATTTTGGGTTTAGGTCGAACTCAAGTTTAAAGTTTTCTTTCGAAGAGAAAAGTATAAAAATAACAAACCCATAAAGTATAGCAAACCTGCTAATTGGTGTGATATTCCATAAAATAACGGAATTCCTGTTCTAATTTTCAACAGAGTTAGAACACCTAATACTACCTGAACAATGACAAGAACATAAATTGTGGTTAACCATTTTATAGCTCGTGTGTATATTGTATTTCTTTTCTTGAAATAAAAATAAATGGTTAAAATAAATAATACATACGCAAGCAATCTATGTAAAAATTGCACCAAAGCTGGAGCAAATTCGAAACTATCGTAATTGGTCATATTATGCCAACTCCAATTAGAAAAATTTAATAATACATCAGGTATTATTTGACCATTCATAGATGGCCAAGTAGGAAAATACAGCCCCGCTCTCATTCCAGACATCAACCCTGCAAAAATCAATTGCACAAAAGTTAACACTAATAAAAGAGCAACAAATTTATTTTCATTTTTTAAAGTTTTATTTTCTAATTGATATACATCTGCCAAAGTTTTAACCATTGCTGCAATAGTTAAAATTGCTAGCATGAAATGAATCGTAAGTTTGTATGCGTTTACCCAAGGACGGTCTACCAAACCACTTAGTACCATAACCCAACCTGCCGAGGCTGTTAATGCTGTTAAAAATACGACTAGCAACAATCGTTTCACTAAATAAAAATCAATTTTTTTACGGATTACAAAAATAATAAAAGGAAATAAAAATATTAAGCCCAACACTCTTGCCCAAAGCCTATGAAAATATTCCCAAAAGTAAATAAACTTAAAATCTTTTAATGTAAATGCTGAATTAATCTTATGGTATTGAGGCGTTTGCTTGTACAACTCAAACGCTTCAATCCATTGTTGCTTGCCTATCGGAGGTAAAACTCCCGTTATAATATCCCAACTTGTAATAGATAATCCAGATCCTGTAAGACGAGTAATTCCGCCAAGAACAACTTGACCAACAAGCATAACTAACCCAATATTGAGCCAGATTCGTATTGTTTTAGTGTATTTATATGTTTTTAAAAATCTCATTTTCTAATCGCTATAACCAATATTACTCCTTCCATTTAAGAGATTCTACCAAATGTATAATATCTTTATGTAAATAATTTATTGCAGGAACAATTGAGTCATAGTTTGGCTGTATATTAAAATAAACAGCACCCGTAATAAAATTTTTTGTGCTATCGGTAACATGAAACTGTATTGGCGATGCTGCATTTCCTGTAACTTCATAAATAGAACCATATAATTTTTTAGATGGATCTTCGTAAGGAACTGAACTTATATTATCTGCTTTAATTGCATGATTAAAAGTTAGTTTCTCTGCCTCTATAAATAATTCTTTTAAATTATTTTCTATGGGGCGATATGTTAAATTGATAGTTGCTTTTAATTTGGGATACTCTATATTCACCCAACATTTCTCATTTGTCTTTACAATTGCTTCTGATGAATATTCAAATTGATAAGTGCAATCTGATTTTGTTAATTTATAAAATGTGCTTTGATATTCCAATCGCAATTGAGCTTTTGGTTTTGGTAATACATCTTCTTTACATGAAAACAAGAAAAGTGCTATAACAAGTAAAAAAAAGAATATTTTTGATTGATTTATATAGGTCATTATTATTTACTTCTTAGGTAAAGTTACTTTTATTTGTTTAATTCTTTTTTTGTCGATTGATTCTATCTTAAATTTAAATCCATTGAATGAAATTATTTGATTTTTTTTGGGAAATTTTCCTGTAATTTCAAGAACAAAACCTGCCAAAGTTTCTGCTTCAAACTTATTTTCTTCAAAATCAGATTCGGCAATTTGTAATACTTTATAAAAATCTTTTAAAGCTATTTTTCCTTCAAAAACATAATTACGATTGTCTAATTTTGAATAGGACAAATCATCATCATCAAATTCATCAGAGATATCTCCAACAATTTCTTCTATAACATCTTCTAAAGTTATCAATCCAGAAGTACCTCCATACTCATCAACAACAATTGCTAAATGGTTTTTCATTTCTTGAAATTCTTTTAACAAATCATCTAATTTTTTGTTTTCGGGAACAAAGAATGTTTCTCGAATAATTTCAACCCAATTAAAAGTTTTTTTTTGAATATGAGGAAGTAAATCTTTAGCATATAAAACTCCAATAATTGTATCTATATTCTCTTCATAAACTGGAATTCTAGAATGCTTACTTTTAATTATCTTTTCGATAACAGATTTATAACCTTCATCACTAGAAAGCGCAAAAATATCCATTCGAGGGCACATAACTTGCGTGGTTTCTGTATTTCCAAAACTAACAATTCCTTGTAATATTTTTTTTTCTTCTTTTGTTGTTGCTCCAGTAGAAGTGAGCTCCAGAGCTTGTGACAAGACTTCAACAGAAAAATCAGAATTTTTTTTGCTTAATCTTTTTTCAACAACACCTGTCAACTTTAATAGTGGGAAACTTAAAAAAGACAAAAATGAATTTAAAAATAGTATCGGTCTAACCATTATAGATGCAAATTTATATCCATTTCTATTGGCATAAACTTTAGGCAAAACTTCTCCAAAAAGTAGAAGTAAAAAAGTAACTAAAACAATTTCAAGTGAAAATTTTAAGGCTTTAGAAGATATATTTCCAAAAAAATGATCGCCTACATAAGCAAATAACAATACAAATAAAATATTAATAAAATTGTTTGCAATAAGAATTGTGGCTAGTAATTTTTTTGGAGTTTGCAGTAAATTAATTATTTTATTTTTCTTCGAATCATTATCCTTAGTATCTAAAGTTGACTTAGACAGAGAGAAAAATGCAATTTCTGTTCCCGATATTAAAGCTGAAGAAATCAACAAAACAATCAAGGCTATTATACCTATTACAATTGACCAATCAATATTGGCACTTAAAAATATACTTGCGGGTTCAGGATCCAAGGATAAATAATATTAGTTAATAATTAAAATGGTAAATCATCATGATTTATCTTTTAAACTACCCTAATCTTGCTTAGGTTTTTCGCTAGATTTTGGTGACTGTGATGCTTTTGGGCTATTCAAGTCTTTTTTTGTTGTTAAAAAATTCATGTCAGTAACATGAATTTCTGTGGTATATCTTTTTATACCATCTTGCTCCCATTGTCGAGTTTTAATTCTTCCTTCAACATAAACTCTGTCTCCTTTACTTAAATATTTTTCACAAATTTCAGCTAATTTATTACGAACAACTACATTGTGCCATTCAGTAGTTGTAATTCTTTCGCCAGTTTGCTTATTGGTATAACTTTCATTTGTTGCAACAGGAAATTTTCCAATAGAATTTCCTCCTTCAAAATAATGCATTTTAACATCGTCGCCTAAATGACCTATCAGCATTGCTTTATTTAATGTATTTGCCATAATAAACAGTTTTTACTAATTCAAATATACTACAAAAATTAATCTCTTTTTTTATATTTATCAACAAAATTTTGAATTAAAGTAGGTAGGGCAAAATTAGCTGTTTTTTCCCATGAAATAGATTGATTAACATTCTCATTTGTATCAATAATCCAAAAAGTGGTAAACAGATGTTGATGTGTGAGTTTATGAATAATTGGTTTTTCATTATATTTTGAAATCTGATAAGAATTATTGGGCAGTAATTTTTGTAAAACTTGATTATTTACTATTTCTTTGATACTCACTTCTGCATTGGATTCATGTAGAATAAATTCATATAAATTTCTCCAAATATCATTGCCAATTCTTTTTTGAATGAAGGTTTTTTCATTCTTACTATTGATAATAAGGTAATTAAAATACCTTTTTTTAATTTTAATCTTATTCTCTTTGACAGGAAGCATTTCTATTTTATTTTTTTGCATAGCATAACAACTATTTTCAAATGAACAAACATAGCAATCAGGTTTTTTTGGCTTACAAACCAATGCCCCAAACTCCATCATAGCTTGATTGTGATCTCCAGGATTTTGATTACTGATTAACAATTGAGCCAATTCTTTAAACTCTTTTTGTCCTTTTGAAGAGTTAATAGGTGTACTAATTCCAAAATACCTAGATAAAAATCGATAAACATTACCATCAACTGTAGCAGAAAACTCATTAAAACAAATAGATGAAATTGCCGAAGCGGTGTAATCACCTACTCCTTTTAACTTTATTAATTCATTATAGCAATTAGGAAACTTACCTTGAAGATTATCTGTAATATGGATTGCTGTTTTATGTAAATTTCTAGCTCTAGAATAATACCCTAAACCCTGCCAAAGCTTTAATACTTCATCTTCTTTAGCTTTTGCTAACAAATTTATATTAGGATATTTTTCTGCAAATTTTAAATAATACAACATGCCTTGAGCAATTCTTGTTTGTTGCAAGATAATTTCTGATAACCAAATTAAATATGGGTTCTTTGTTTTACGCCAAGGTAAATCACGCTTATTTTCTAAATACCAGATTTTTAATGTATTAGAAAAATGTGAGTTTTTTATCATTTTGCAATAGTACAATAATATTATCTAATTAAATTTTAGCTAATTAGCTTTTCAAAATTGATTAAATGTTTTATATTTGCCGACTCATTTAACGTATATAAATTATTAAATAATGACAAAAGCAGAAATAGTAGCAAACATTTCAGAAAAATCAGGGATTGAAAAAGGTGATGTTTTAAGAGTAGTTGAAGATTTAATGACTGAGGTAAAAGGCTCATTAAATAAAGGAAATAATGTGTATTTAAGAGGTTTCGGTAGCTTTATTGTTAAAAAAAGAGCAGAAAAAACAGGCAGAAATATTTCAAAAAACACAACAATTAGAATACCAGCACATAATATACCTGCATTTAAACCAGCAAAAACATTTGTTGAAAGTATTAAGAAAAGTGTTCCTGTTAAGTAATAAAAACCCTATAATTCAGTTATAAATATGCCAAGTGGTAAAAAAAGAAAACGTAGCAAAATTTCTACGCACAAGCGTAAGAAAAGAAGCAGACAAAATCGTCACAAAAAGAAAAAATAAAATAGAATAGGTGATTAAATAAAATCACCTATTTTATTTTATTGACGTAGTAAGTTCTTTGACATAGAAATTTGTTTTTAAAACAACAAATTTTATTGGTTATTATCATAATAATAACCTCGTGGAATAATTTTATTAATCATCCTAATCAATAGTTTTTAAATCAAATAGATTTAATAAAACTATTCGTTGGATATAAAAAACAGTACAGAGTGAAAACAGAATTAATTATTAGATCGAATTCCTCTGATATAGATTTTGCCTTGTTAAAAGGCGGAAGACTTGTTGAATTACATAATGAAACTTTGGATAATAATTTCTCAGTTGGAGATATATTTTTAGCCAAAATAAAAAAAACATTGACAGGCCTAAATGCTTCATTTGTAAATGTTGGAAGCAAAAAAGATGCATTCTTGCATTATCATGATTTAGGACCTCAATTATTATCATTACAAAAATTCACACAACAAGTAATCTCAGGTAAACAAAAAGAACTCACTTTAAAAAACTTTCATTTTGAAAAAGATATTAATAAAAATGGAAAAATTGACAATGCCATAAAGGCTGGTCAAAACTTATTGGTTCAAGTTGTAAAAGAACCTATTTCAACAAAAGGCCCACGTATAAGTTCAGAACTTTCAATTGCGGGAAGATATTTAGTTTTAGTCCCTTTTTCTGATCGTGTTTCTGTATCACAAAAGATTACAAGCACACATGAAAAAGAACGATTAAAAAGACTTGCTAAAAGCATAAAACCTAAAGGGTTTGGAGTGATTTTACGTACAGTAGCTAAAGACATTAAGGTTGCCGAATTAGATCAAGATTTACAAAATTCACTACAAAGATGGTTGGATATGTGTAAACAAATTACTAATGCACAAGCACCTCAAAAAGTTCTTTCGGAAGTAAATAGAGCCTCTTCAATATTAAGAGACATATTTAATGATTCATTTACTAGTATCATTACAGATGATGAATCTTTATATTTAGAAATTAAAGAATATTTAAATCGAATCGCACCCGAAAAAGTATCTATTGTGAAATATTATAAATCAAGATTACCAATTTTTGATCATTATGGTATTGAAAAACAGATAAAATCTTCGTTTGGTCGTTCGGTTTCTATGAAAAGAGGAGCTTATTTAATTATTGAACATACCGAAGCCTTACACGTTATTGATGTAAATAGTGGAAATCGCTCGAATAAAGCAAATTCACAAGCAGAAACCGCATTAGAAGTTAATTTAATTGCAGCTACCGAAATTGCTCGTCAATTACAACTTCGTGATATGGGAGGAATTATTGTTGTTGATTTTATTGATATGCATTCTGCAGATCATAGAAAAAAACTCTTCGACCATTTGCGAAATGAAATGAAATCATCAAGAACTAAACATAAAATCTTACCTCCAAGTAAATTTGGTTTAATTCAAATTACTCGTCAAAGAGTAAGAGAAGAACGTGTTATAAAAACAAGAGAAGAAAACCCAAATAAGAATGGTGAAGTTGAAGCACCAATTTTATTAATTGATAAAATAGAATCCGAGTTAGATAAGATTGCAATAAAAAATAATAGTAAAGGAATGGCATTACATGTACATCCATTTGTAGCTTCTCATCTTTCAATTGGATTCAATTCAATTCAATTTAAATGGTTTCTGAAGTACAAAAAGTGGATTAAAATAATACCTAGAGATGCTTTCCCTTATTTAAAATATCAGTTTTATAATAAAGATGATAAACTAATAGGGTAAACATTATTTATATCATATAAAAGCCTACTAATTATAATTAGTAGGCTTTTTTTATGACCAAAATTGAAATATATTTATTTCACTCCATAAACAAGTTTCATAGTAATTGAGGCTGTTTTTTCTTTTGAATTGGTATTAAATGTTCCTCCCCATGAATAATCTTCTTTTGAATTTTGACCTGTAATTTGAAAAACACCCATTTTGGCTGACTCTAATACACCTAACTTTCCTCCAGAAAATTCTGATATCTTTTCTGCTCTTATTCTTGCATCTTCAGTTGCTTTTGAAATCATTTCTATTTTAAGGTCGGCAAGTTTTGTGTAATAATATCTTGGTGATTCTGAATAAAATTGCACACCTTGATTTAATAACTCTGTTATTTCTCTCGATATACTTTCAACTTTATTTACATCTTTAGATTCTATTTGTAGTGATTGCATCAATTGATACCCTGCAAATTCTTCACCAATATAATTACCATTTGAAGAATAATTTTGTTTCATTTTTTGTTCTGTTTTTACAGCTTTAAAAACAAGATTACCTTTAGAAATACCTTTACTTGTTAAGTATTTTCTAATCACCCCTTTGTCTCTTTCCAACTTTACATACGCTTGTTTTAAATTCATATTTGTTGCACCAAAACTTCCTTCCCAAACAATAAGATCGGATGTGAAATCAGCTTTACCTAAACCTGTAACTTGAATTTTTCCATCTACCTTAACTCTATCTACGTATGCTTTTCCTAAAAAAATTGAAGCCAAAACAATGGCTATACCAAAAATAATTGCACTTGCATTTTTTATCATTTTATCTGTTTTTTAAAAGAAATGAATTTTTAGAACCTACCTTAACTTAAACTTAGTAATGTAAATTTAATATAAATTTGCTTAAGTACAAACCTAATATTAGAAATATATTTCACTCTATTCCTCAAATCCTTTCTCAATCCTGCTTTTTATTTTTAGCAGATAAAGCATATAAATTGTAAAGATGATGCTATATGGCATAGCAAGAATTACAAAAAAGAAACCTGCTTCTAAAGGATCATTTGCCCAAAATAAACTTGAATAAGACAATATAATTAATAAAAAATAGACAACATAACCTATTAAAACAGTAAGGCTCTTAAATGATTTTTTATAAATCCAAAGCCCAATTAAGGCTGGAAGCAAAACAGGTAGGTGATAAAATATGGCAGTATATTCGTATATTTTATCTTGATGAGTATAGAATTCTGAAAATTCTAAATTACTCCATTGGTAAATAAAAAAAAATAGTAGTGCTAATATTACTAAAAGGCTTATTACCAAAATAACTTTAGAAGTTATTTTAACCGAATTCATATTTTGTACTTTATTTCTTTTTTTCATTTTTAAAAGTGTAATATAAAAATCTTACTCATATTCAACTACACCTCCATTATTTGCTTATCCAATCTTTTGGGTAGGCTTTCTGCTACATAAATAGTTTTTAGAGGTGCCTTTAAACAAATATACCATTTTACAAGAAAGCATTAATAAACAACAGGAGCTCTTATCTAATTATTTTTTTAATGATAATATTTGAGTTCTCTAATTTTACATATATAATATAGATTCCAGATGTTTTAAAAACAGAACTTTTAAAAGAAACTTCGGGTTGATTTACTTGTGCTTGTAAAATATTTCTTCCCAACATATCGTAAATTTTTACAGAAGAAATAACACTATTCTTATTGGTTTTTATAATGAGATATTCTTCACTATTTTTAATTAATAAGTTTTCATCTTTATTATGAGTTCCTTCTACATCTAAATTTGTATTATTAAATTTTAAAGAAAATCGATCTTTAAAAACACCCTTACTTTCTAAATCAAACTCATAATCTTCAAGCTTTAAATTGTGACTTTTTTGTAATAAGTAATCGTATAAATAGATATCTTTATTTTTTAAATCTCCCTCTAAATGGTCTATTCCTATTTTTAAGGCAACTTCTTTCTCAATCTTTGAAGAGAAACCTAAAGAAATAATTTCATCTCCGCTAAAAGATTGTGTCCCTTGTATTGCCAGTTGCTTGTTTTCACTTATCGAATAAAACGAAACAAAACTACCATCTCCTATGCGCAAACCATCAAAATTTGATTCATATAACGGAGTAGCTCCATCAATAAACCCAATTAATATCTGACTAAATGCTCCTTTATTATTATATAAATTCAACCAAATCTTATCCTGTTCTTCATTATTTTTATTTCTATCAGATTTAAAAAAATTGTCATTACTCGTTTTCATTCTCATTTCATTATTAAATAAAATGTTGCCTTGTTGTTTTGCTTCAACAAAAAAACCTTGACAACTTGCTATAAATCCTGTTGGAATTACACCTTTAGAATTTGCCATAATACCACCTGTACCCACATTGTAAATAGCATAATCATTAGAACTGTATTCTGTTTCTTCACTATTAGAAATCGCCGCAGTATTATGTGTCCAAAAATATATTGAACCACCTAACATAGAACTATTATTAGGATTATTTAAAAATAATTGTGCATTAATTGCTGATGGATAAGGGTTACCAATCAAATTCCAGTCATCATCTTCATTGGCATTATCTTCACTCAAAAAAACAGGCAATTCTATTTCACCATTATTTACTTCTCCTGTAAAAATTACTGATTGTTTATCTATAAAAGGGTCGGTATTTGGAGCCATGGCAGTATATCCTTTTCCCAATTCCATGTTTCCTTGAGCTGGTTGCCAGGCATTATTATTATCGTCAATATCATCATTATTGGCATCTAAATAATTTTGAGTTTCAAAGTAAAAAAATGAATTTTGAGGAGAAGTAGCAAAAACGGTTTCAATAACCGAATTTTTAACTGGTGATGACCAATACGTATAATCATATTGTTTTATTGAAGTTGTAGTTTTATGAATTTTTATTTCTCCATTATTAACTACAATACCGTTATTATTTATCGTCATTAATGAACCTTCATGCTGAATATTTAAAACACCATTTACGATTAAATCGCTAGTTATAGATATAAAATAACTCGCTTCAATATTT
>JAKITG010000203.1 GCA_021648195.1 Flavobacteriaceae bacterium
CACAGAATTACTAATTGGTCCAACAATTCCAACATCCGGATGTTGTTTTGCAATTTCGAGCATTCTATTTATCCAATT
This sequence comes from Flavobacteriaceae bacterium, assembly GCA_021648195.1. Lineage (GTDB taxonomy): Bacteria > Bacteroidota > Bacteroidia > Flavobacteriales > Flavobacteriaceae > Lutimonas. The sequence continues at coordinate 79 of JAKITG010000203.1, forward strand.
TTCTGTGAAGACTATATCATTGTTTGCAATAATAATATATTCACCTTTTGCTTCTAATATGCCTTGATTTACTGCTTTGGGGAAACCTAAATTTTCTATGTTGGATATTATCTTTGTATTTGGGTACTCCTTATTTAGAGTCTTTACAGTCTCATCTTCTGAATTATTATCAATAATAATAATCTCATAATTAGATTTTGTAAACTTTTCAATACTTTCTAAGCATTGTTTGGTGTACTCAATTTTATTATAAACAGGAATAACAATTGAAATTAAAGGTGAATTGTAAAGCTCATCTTTTTTCCAAATTTCATTAAACTCATTTATTATTTTTGTTTTCTCTTTTTTAGATACTTTCTCTATTTCCTTCGCATTTCTTTTATAAATCCAATTTCTAATAGTTTCAAATTCTTTCGCTTTTTGAGATGTCGTGTTTTCACTATGCCAACTAACCTCGCAAGTGGTTTTTCTAATATGTTTAAATTTTGTTTTTTGAGATAACCTTAACAATAGCTCCCAATCTTCGAGAACATTAATAAACCCAGTAAATAGTCCAACTTCCGTCAGCAACTCTCTTTCGATACAAAAACAATTTATTGGTGAAATATTTCCAATTAATAATTTTTTTCTGCTAAACTCCATTGAATATGGAACAAATTTAGTGTTTAATATTTGTTTCCCATTTGCTGAATAATATACCGCCCTATTTGCATCCGTATAAATAACAGGAAATTTATCTGATATGTTGTCTGCTAAAGTTTTAAGATGACTTGGATAGAAAATGTCATCATCATCTAAAAATAGAATATATTTTCCAACAGCAATAGAGATACCTTCATTTCGAGATGCAGATCGTTCTTTATTTGTTTCATTTGTAATTAATTTATAACTAAAAGTATTATTAAATTCTGCTAATATATTAGTTACATCATCCCCCGCATCATTTATTACCACTACCTCAAAGTTTTTAAAGATTTGTTCCGAAATACTTGTTAATGCTTTTTTTAACGACTTTGGACGATTGTAGGTAGGAATAATAATAGAAAAAAGGAAATTCTCTTCTTGTTCATTCTTAATAGTATTTTGCATGATTGTACTATTTTGACCAGTACTATTTTCATTATTTAATAATTTGTTCTCTAATTCTACAACTGTTTTGGCATCCAATTTCTTATTAGTAATTTTTGAAAATGAATTAACAAAACTCTTAAAGGATGTTGATTCAGTAAAAAATGCTGCTGTGTTTTTTGCATTTTCAATTAACTGTTCTAAATTAATCCTATTTGTAAAAACAGCAACAATTCTTTGGACAAGTGAATTTATATCACCAAAATTGACAATTAATGAGTTATATTCATTGATGCAAAAACTTTCGGCTCCTTGGTTTGCAGTTGTAATTACTGGTGTTCCGCAATTCATAGCCTCCAAAACCGGAAGTGAAAAACCTTCGTACCACGAAGCACAAACTAACAACTTACTTTTATTTATTTTTTCTGCAACTTCACTTCGACTTAAACGTGTGTGTAGTTCAAAATCGTCAATCCCTGAAGAATCTAAAACTTCTCTAACTTTGCGTAAATTTACATCTGAGCCAGTAATTACTATTAGTTTTATTTTTTCGGTAAGAAACTTAGAATTTGCAAGGTTTTGAACAGATTGTAATAAATAATTAAATCCTTTTAAAGGATGCATTGGATTCCCAATAAAAACTATACTATTAGATTTTTCTGAATACTCTATAGTTTGTTTAAATATTGAGTGATTAATACTATTAGGGATATAATAGGATTCTTTATTGAATTTAGAACTAAACAGTTCAACCAAATGTGTTGAAACACCAATTACTTGAAAAGGGAGCGAGTGCATCTGGTCGAAAAAAGACTTGTCGGATGTAGCACTTAAAAAATCTTTCCCATAATGATACCCTTCGTAACCTTGACAAAAAAGAAAAACATTGGATGAATTAACCCGTTGTAAAAGTTCAGGTATTTCCCAAATACTACCTGCAATAACTACAAAATTATCTTCCTCTGGTAATCGTAAATCTTCAATAGTAGAAATTGATTTAAAATTTGCATTCAAATTAACCCATTCTGGTTTTAAACCAAAAGAGATGAGGTCAACATTATAACCTAACTCTGCAAGCCAATTTATATATTTTGTAATAATTAAATTTCCACCACCAATTACATGTGAATCCCTTGTAAGAAATATTATTTTTGAAATTTCCTGTGAAGGATTATTATGATTTAGTTGTTTGAACGAATTTTTTATAAAACTAAAAAAATCTTTCTCTTTAAACTCATAATGGGCTTTACATTTAATACAAACAAATTCACCCTTTGGGTTTTCTGTAAACAAGCTAAGGTCATATTTTGCATTTACACTTGTTCCACAATCACATTTATAAGTTATAAAATGTTCAGCTGTTTGTAATGTGTGGTCGCTTATTTGCCAATTAGTAACATTGATTATTCTTATGTTTTTTTTCTCATTAAGCTTTACATTAAATAGGATTGGTTCATACTCAATTACTCCTTC
>JAKITG010000029.1 GCA_021648195.1 Flavobacteriaceae bacterium
TGTCTGTTTCTGTCCCTTCCATAGCGGCAAGTGCTTCTCCTAAATATAAATGACGCGGACTAGAGTGTCGAGAATATAAACAACAACCTTCTGCATTTCCTTCAAAGGTATCCATCATGGTCTTTGCTGATATAAAAGTATATGTTGATGAATCAGAAATAGATGGATTAACTCCTCCAAATTCTCCAAAATATTGTAAATCTTGTATTTTATCTGCTGGATGAAATGACATAATGCTATGTTTTATATAGTGCTAAGTTATAAAAATATAGAATTAAAGTCAATGTTTAGTTTAAAATATAGATAATAAATCTAATAAATATGAATAATATAGATACATTTACATAATTATATTAAAATTACTGTTTAATTTAGAAAATTTAACCAAATGATATTTGATAACATTGATAAAAAGATATTAGATTATTTACAAAAAGATAGTAAAATAACAACTAAAGAGTTGTCGGCTCACTTAAACCTTTCTAATACGGCAATTTATGAAAGAGTTAAAAAATTGGAAAAAAATGGAGTTATTAAAAAATATGTAGCTCTAATTGATAAAGAAAAAATTGATAAATCATTTATTGTTTTTTGTCAAATAAAGTTAGTCCAGCATAAACACGAATATGTGAATAAGTTTGAAAGAGAAGTGGTTGATTTTGAAGAGGTGTTAGAGTGTTTTAATGTGAGCGGAGCTTATGATTATATTTTGAAAATAGTGGTTAAAAATATGAAAGCTTATCATGATTTTTTAAATAATAAATTAACAACTTTAGACCATATTAGCAGTACACATAGTACTTTTATTATGAATGAAGTGAAAAATACTTCTTTAATTAATGTGTAGAATGGGTTAAATTTAAAAGGTCTCAAGTTTAACTTGAGACCTTTAGTTTTATTTTATTTAAATATTATTTATTAGTGCTGACTTCTATAGAAATTTCTATGTCATCATTAATGAACTTATCTTTTAAATTATTAAAAAGTGATTTTGATTTATAAGTGATGCCATATTTTGAACGATCAATTTTAAATGTTTCACTTTTAAAAGTTAATTGATCTCCTTCTGTTTTTACAGTAGCTAAAAATGCAATAGAATTTGTTTTACCTTTTAGCGTTAAATCTCCTTTGATTAAAGTTTTACTATCTTTACTATCACTTCCAGTGATATGAAAAGTTCCGGTTGAATATTTTTTTACATCAAAGAAATCTTCACTTTTTAAATGATCTACTAATTTAGCATTATATTCATCATTAGCTGGCATATCTAAAACAATAATACTATTCATATTAATAGTAAAATCACCACCAATAATTTTATCATTCTCGATAATAAACTCTCCGCTAGAAAGACTAATTATTCCATTATGAGAACCTGTAGGTTTAAAGCCTTTCCAGTTTATTTTAGAATTTTTAATATCGGCTTTATAAGTTGTCTTTACAATATTTGTAAATGAAAGTAATAAAACGCTTGTAACAATTAGTGTTAAAAATATTTTTTTCATAATTTTTATTATTAAATATTTAATTTTTAGTAGTTTTCTTTTTGAATTTATCAAATTGAGAATCTTCTTTCTTTCTTGGCCAGCTATTGTTGCTTGTATCTATATCGGCTGTTAATAGATTTGGGTCAATAATGATTTCTTTGATTTCTTTATCAGAGGCAAAAACTTTTTTAATTTCTTTATCATTGAATCTCCATATTTCTGCAGGGTAATATTTGCTTTCTTTGGTGCCATCTGTAAAGATATAATCAACTAAAATTGGCATTACTAATGCTCCAGGTTTTTCAAAAATAATTTCATAAAAATATTTAGTGTCTTTTAAAGATTTACGCTCTTCGGGAGTAAAATTATCGACTAGATATTCTTTTAAAGAAGGGATATCTTTAGCGGGGTTTTTAACTTTAACCATGCTTTTAGTGTACTCTTTGCTATCAGTATTTACTAAAAATAATGCTGGTAAAAATTCATTAACACTTATTCCATAGCGTTTTGCCATGTTTTTAGCTTTTTGAGTTGGTTTGTCGGTGATTGCATATTTTTTAACATCTTTGATTCCAATATCAGTATAATTTGTAGTGTAAAACCAGCCTCTCCAAAACCAATCTAAATCTGTTCCAGAGGCATCTTCCATGGTTCTAAAAAAGTCTGCGGGAGTTGGATGTTTAAATTTCCAACGTTCGGCGTAAGTTTTAAAGGCTTTATCAAATAAATCATGCCCTAAAATTATTTCACGTAACATGTATAGACCAGCTGCGGGTTTTGAATAAGCATTAGGTCCGTTTTGAAAAACATTATCATGTTGAGTCATGATTGGAGCAATTCTACTTTGATTACCAGACATATAACTTACTACACCTTTTGGATATCCACGTGATGGGAAACCTTTTTCTAATCTTTGTTCTGCAATTAATTCGGCAAAAGTATTTAAACCTTCATCCATCCAGCCCCATTGGCGTTCATCAGAATTTACAATCATAGGAAACCAATTGTGGCCTACCTCATGTGTGATAACACCAATCATTCCATTTCTAGTTCTTTCGGTATAAGTACCGTCCTTTTTTGGTCTACCGTAATTCCAACAAATCATTGGATATTCCATTCCTTGTCGTTTTGCATGAACAGAAATTGCTTTGTGGTATGGGTAATCAAACAGTTGTTCTGAATATGATTCTAGGGCATTTGCTACTACTTTGGTAGAATATTCTTCCCAAAGGGGGTTGCCTTCTTTTGGGTATAGAGAAATAGCCATTACCGTTTTTGACCCAATTTTTACAGCTTGTGCATCCAAAATAAATTTACGTGAACTTGCAAAAGCAAAATCACGTACATTCTTAGCTTTTAAATTCCAAGTTTTAGTCTTTTTTGAAAATTCTTTTTCGTTTTCTTCAATCTCTTTTTGTGTAACAACAATTATTGGTTTATTAAAAGATTTTTGAGCCTTTTCATATCTTTTCCATTGCTTTTTAGTTAACATGTCTTTCCTGTTTAAGATATAACCTGTACCATCTAAAATATGATCGGCAGGAGTTGTAATATTAACTTCATAATCACCAAATTCTAGAGCAAATTCGCCACGACCAAAAAATTGTAAATTTTGCCACCCTTCTACATCGTTATAAACTGCTAATCGAGGGAAGAATTGAGCGATAACATATGCATTGTTATTATCTTCTTTAAAGTGTTCAAAACCTGAGCGAGATCTATCAACAGTATGGTCTGGAATGTTATACCACCATTTAATTTTAAAAGAGGTGCTATTTCCAGATTTTAAAATTACGGGTAGGTCAATTCTCATCATTGTTCCATTTATGGTATGTGCAAGATCATTTCCATTTGTGTCTTTCACATAATCTAATTTAAAACCTCCATCAAATGGCTGACCTAAATAAGTTTCTACAAATTTTTTAGGTTTGTAAAAAGTACTAGGACCTCCTGCTTTAATATCGTTAGTAATTGCATCGGCAGCTCTAATATTTTGATCAAGTTGAACCCAAAGATATTCTAAATCATCGGGTGAATTGTTATGATAAGTTATAGTTTCTTCTCCATAAAGTTTTTGATTTTCATCATCTAAAATGATATCCATCTTATAATCAACTTTTTGTTGGTAATATTCATGTCCAGGTGCTCCAGAAGCTGTACGGTATGAATTTGCTGTTGGGAGCTCTTGTTTTAACTGTCTAAATTTACTGATGTTTTGATGTCCGACAGGTTTTTCTTCTACTTTTTGAGCAAAAGAAAATGTTGAAATAAGAAAAAATGAGAATAAGTAACTAATTTTTTTCATTTTAGTATTGAATTTGTTAAAGTTTAATTTCGAAAATACTATATTTATTATGGATACGGAAAAGTTGATTAAAATTTTAACATTTCTTTATCATTTCCTTTAAATAAAAGTGAAGTTTTTTTACTGTTATTGATATTTGTTTTGATGAAATTTCCCTGTTCGGGAAATTCTTCAAATAGCATCTTATTTTGAATTTCTATTTGATTAATATTTTCAATATTATTTATTTCTAAATAAATAAAGACAACATCGTTTTCATATTCTTTACCTAAATAACTAAAATAAGTAGTCTTATTATTTATTGTAATTTTAAATTTTTGGTTGATATATTTTTTTAAAAATAAATCTGCTTCTTTGTTTTCTTCTTTAGTGCCTAATTCAAGTTTTATTTCATACCTATTTTCAAGAGTACTTTGTATGTCATCAATAAAAAATCGCATGGTAATTTGCACTACTTTTTTTTCTTTAATAAAATCTATTTTGGTTAGGCTTATATAATATTTATGTGTTGTAAATGCTAAAAGAGGAATAAGCAGAATTAATATTATTTTATTTAATGTTTTCATGTGTCTATATTATTTTTATTTTGGTCACATGCTGCCTGCCCACCGCAGGTTGGTTCGCTACCTGCCACGCCAGTAGACGGGTTAATCACCCAATCAAGTTGGGCGCAGACTATTTTCTTAGATGAAAAGCTTTTTAGCATGCTCGTTTCATCTGTTTACTTTTGGTTAAAATGCATTTTCATTCCTTCATGTGAGGGTTTAAAGCCTAAATTTTTATAAAATTTAATTGCTTTGAGTCTTTTCAATTATTGAAAATACACCTTTTTTTGTTGCTTCTCGAAATTTTATTGTTCAATTTTTTACTAGATGCTACTTAGATGTCTTAAAAAAATCATTCTTTAAGGCTTTTATTTTTAGAGAGAAAAATATCTACAATTTCAAGATACCTTCCTTTTTGATATAGGGGAATAATACCCTTAGATACACAAGAAGTGATAAAATTATTAATATCATCTTTTTCTATTTTTAAGGTGCCAATAAAGAATTCATCTTTAAAATAATGTCTAATTTTTAGTATTTCTTTTTGATTAACCTTTGATTTTTTATCTTCTTCTTCTAGTCTTTGTATTTTTTTCCTTCTTTTGGTATCACCAGAAATTAATCCATATAATTTGGTAATATTTCCTGCTTTTTTATAGTAATTTACTTTTCTTTCGGTGTGTGTTAGCGGGATTTTACCTGCATTAGGCAAGCCTAAAGATTTTGCCATATCGTTAGGAATGGTTACTATAATTTCATCTAGTTCATTAATGTCTTCTAGAAAATTAACTCTTAATCGTTTGTTTTCTAGATGATGTTTCTGAATAAGGATTATTTTATTCTCAAATTGAATATTAGAAAAAAGTATGGTGTCATTTACTTGAACAGCAATTTCAAACACCCCAAATTTATTACTAAGCGTTCCTGTTTTAGAAGTTAAATTAATAATATGTACATTATCAATAGATAATGAATCATTTTTAATTTCACCTACAATTATTATTCTTTCCTCTTGAGCGTATAATTGAAATGAATAAATAAATATAAATAAAAGATAAAGTTTTTTCATGAAATGCAAAGAAAAAGATTTTAAGTGATTATCCTAATAATCTTTTGTTAAATATGAAGTTAATTGGTGGGTTTAAAATCCTCACTTTCTTTGATAAAAATATTTACAACTTCAACATGTCTTTTTTTATTAAAAAGGTATATTATATTTTTTGGTAAACAGTAATCAATAAAAAGGTTAATTTTTTCTTTAGGAATATGTAAGGTATTTATAAAAAAATCATCTTGAAAGTGATTTCTAATATTTTGAATATATTTTTGATTGGTTTCTAATTCTTGATCTTCATCAATTAATTTTTTTAGCTTTTGATCTCTCTTCCTATTACCCGAAATGATATTGTAGATATCGTCAATTCCTCCTTTTCTTTGTTTTACAAACGGGATATTATTGAGGATTGGACCTAATAATAATGCATCTAAAAATACTAGTGGAGCACTTTTTTGGCTATAAGCATTTAAATTTCTTTCCAACTTGTTTAAAGGTGTTTTATCTGCGTTTGGTAAGCCTAAAGATTTTGCCATATTTTTAACAATAACTTCGGGTAAGTTATTTGTTTTTTGAAATAATATAATTTTTAAACTTTTATTTTTAAGTTGTTGATTGTTTACTATAATCCATTTTGTTTTGTATTGAATACTTGAAAAGATAAGTGTATCGTTTTCTTTTACAGATATATTAAACTTACCATTGTAATTGCTTATTGTTCCTTTACTTGTGGTTTTATTAATGATATGTACATTTTCAATAGGTAAGGAGTCGTTTGTGACAAAACCATGAATTGGATGTCGATTATCTTGTGCTTGTATTTTTATAACAAACAAAAAGAAAAACATAAGGTAAAGTCGGTTCATTACTCAAAGAAACATTTTTTTAATCTTAAAAAAAATAAGATTTTTATAAAATTTTGTTAAAGGTGTAGTTTTATTAACTTTAAAAAATAGAATAATACAAATGAAAAAAATGATTGTTGCAAGTACTTCAACAGTATATGGAGGTGCTTATTTAGAATATATTTTACCAACATTAAAGTCTTTTTTTAAAGAAATTGACGAAATATTATTTATTCCGTATGCTCGGCCAAGTGGAATTAGTTATGATGAGTATACTGAAAAGGTAAATGAAAGTTTTGCAAAAATTGCTATTAAAGTAAAAGGAATTCATGAACTTGAAAATGCAAAAATTGCTATTAAAAATGCACAAGCTATTTTTATTGGTGGAGGAAATACTTTTGTTTTGGTAAATGAAATCTATCAGCAAAATCTATTTCCTATACTGAAAAAAGTAATTGAAAACGGAACACTCTATTTTGGAACTAGTGCAGGAAGTAATATCGTGGGATTGAATTTGAAAACTACCAATGATATGCCAGTTGTTTATCCAAAAAGCTTTCAAACTTTAGGATTGATTCCTTTTAACATCAATCCACATTATTTAGATGCTGATCCAAATTCAATGCATAAAGGTGAGACTCGCGAAACAAGAATTGAAGAATTTCATACTTATAATGAGACTCCAGTTGTGGGATTGCGAGAAGGAAGCTGGTTAGAAGTTGATGGTAACGATATTGTTTTAAAAGGAAATTTAAAGGCTAAGTTATTTCAAAAAGATAAAACTTCTATTGAATTAAAACCCGAAAGTAATTTAAGTAAATAATGCTGCTATTAATCCAGTAAATAAAACTAGGATATATATACCAATTAAAATAACCATAAGGATACCTATAAATTTATAATGTGACTTTAATTTTTTTAAACCAAAAGTAAGTAAATCGGTATCATTATTAGCGATGGCCTTTTTTGTTTTAATACTAAATTGATATAAGAAAAAAACGGGTATAAAACATAGTCCTGCTATTATTAAATAAGTTAGTGAAAGCACTTGATTTGAAACTCCAAAATTAGCATTTGGAATATTTGCTAAGATGCTATCAATACTAAATGATATAATTACCATTAAGCCAATAAAAATAAACCCTATAATTGAAATAAGAGTTGCCCATTTGGCTGCTTCATTAAGAAAGTCTTTGGCTTGTTGATTTAATTCCATAATAATAATAATGATTTGATGTTGAGAGCTATAAAATAAATGTATGTTTTCTTAGTAGATAGTTTGTAATATAATGATTAAAGTTATTTCGCAAAGTTCTGCAAAGTAATTTAAGAATATTTTAATGTTTTTAATTGCATAACTGTAGCAATTGATCTTGCTCTGTTTTTTGTAATTTCGGCATTCTCTCCAGTAAAATTATCATCAATAGATTGAGAAAAATGATTGATCCAAATATCAAAATGTAATTTTTTAAAGGGTTTGGTTTTATTTAATTCGATATGTGGAAGCATTGCATTTTTTTGATAAGTACCAGAATAAAATAAAATGTTATCCCAAAAATCAACCAAAACTTGTAAGTGTTCTTCTAAATGACTTTCATCATTGAATTTTTCAAAAAAATGTTTCATGTCTTTATCAATAAGTAATTTTTTGTAAAAATCACTAACTATTAAATAGAGATCCTCTCGATTTTGAATATCACTTTTCATCATATATTATAATAAAGAATTGTTGAAGGAAAAGGGAAGTAAATCACCAATAGAATTGGCTTTAATAATTTTACCAGTTTCTCCTGTGAAAAATATTTCAATATTTTCGGCTTGTTTGGTTTCGTATTCGGCAATAGATTGTCTGCATGCTCCACATGGCGGAATTGGTTTGTCAACAGTTCTTGTTTGAGAACTTGCACAAATAAATATTTTTTGAATTTTTATTTCAGGATATTGAGAAGCGGCATTCCAAATAGCTACTCGCTCGGCACAGATACCCGAAGGATAGGCTGCATTTTCTTGATTATTCCCCAGTATAACTCTGCCGTTTTCGAGTATTAAAGATACGCCAACACTAAATTTAGAATAAGGAGCGTATGCATTCTTTTTTGCTTCAAAAGCTTTTAAAAGTAATTTTTTATCAAATGAATTCAACTCATTTGAATTTTCGTAGATGGTAAATTTTGAAATAACTTTTATTTCATTCATAGGAATTAAAAATATTCATAAATGTCACCCAAGTCTATGGTTAAAGAAAATCTCAATGTACTTTCTAACGGATTGCTAACATCCGAAGAATTGATTAGATATGACATGTCTAAGGTAGTCTTTTTAAATTTAAATCCAGCACCCATTGTAAAAAATTGTCTACTTCCTTTATTTAAATTCTCATTAAAATAACCTAACCTAACAGAAAATGCTTTGTTATACATATATTCGGCACTAAATGCCCAAGCTATTTCTTCCATTTCTTCACTAAAGCCACCTGGAGCATCTCCAAAGGATTGAAACATACCTTTTACAAAGCCAACATTGTCATCTTTTCCAGAAGTTATTTCACCACCATCTCTAATTGGAGGTGTAGGAACTAGTAACTTATTAAACTCAACACCTGCTGTTATGGTGTTAACATCATCTATAATAAAATCAAATCCTCCACCTAATTTTAAATTAGTAGGGATAAAATTTTCTCCTCCTCCATCAACAAGTTCTACTTTAGGTCCTAAATTTGATAGATTAAAGCCACCACGCCATCTACCATTAAAAACGCCATAGTTTTTTTCTTCAGATTGATAATAACCCGATAAATCTGCAGCAAATGTATTAATGGTTTGAATATTGGAATCTTCAATTCTTAAAGCCATATCAGATCTAATATATCTTAAACTAACTGCCATAGAAAAATTCTCACTTAGCCTTAAAGCATACGAGCCACTTACTGAAAAATCATTTGGATTTTCTGTCCCTAATGGAGTGCCAACATCATCAGTTAAGTCAATAGACCCTAATGAAAAATAAGTCAAACTTGCTCCCCAGGCACTTTTTTCACTAAGTCTGTTTGAAACAAATATGCTAGTTAAACTTACATCGTTGGTTAAGTTTCTTAACCAAGGTGTGTAGTTGATACCAATTTCCCATTGTGAAGGTGCAAAAGCATGTTTTGCTGCATTATAATGTTGTGAATTTGCATCAGGTGTAGTTGCTACCCCCATATCTGCCAAACCACCACCACGAGCATCTGGAGCAATTAATAAAAATGGTGCTGCAGTTGTTATAGGGTTGAATTGAGCGTAACCATTAAAAAGATTAAATAAAATTACGATGATAATTAAATTGATTTTTTTCATTATTAAATTTTTTTATAGAAATTTATTTTTTATTGCAGAATTACTAACTTTTCAATCTTTTCTGCTTTTGTATTTGATAGTGAAGATTTAACTTGAAGTTTGTATATATAAACTCCTTTACCTATTTTATTTCCAAAATCATCTAGACCATCCCAGGTGATTTCTCTTGATAATAGCCCTTCTGATTGTACAGATTTGTTAAGGGTTTTAATTAATTTTCCAGATACCGTAAATATTTGAACTAAAACTTCTAATGTTTCACTTGGTTTGTTGTGATTAAACCAAAATTCAGTATAATTTATAAACGGATTTGGATAATTTAATACATTACTTAAAACTAAATCGTTGTCATCAACTACAATAAAGCTTAACGTAGACTCAGAAGGATTATTGTATGTATCCCAACATTTAAATTTTAAGGTGTGAAGACCAGGTTCTAGATTACGTAAAGGAAATTTAACTTTCCCTTTCTTAAAGTTATCTAACTCAGTTTCATAGTAATCATTTAATACAAAAGGGTTGGCATTATCGCCGTCTAAAACAGCAGTAATATCATGGTCAACAGCAGTAATAGAAGTGTTAATTCCTGATTCGTCTTCTAAAATGGCGTATATAATAGGTGATTCGCTTGTGTTTCCACCATCAACAAAAGATTCATCATTCATGAATAATTGAATATTAGGACCTTCATTATCGATTGGTGCATTTGGGTCAATTCCTCCAATTTTTATCTGTAAATTATAACCTGACTTATCAGTATTCTTATCATCAGCATAAAAACTTACTTTGGCATTTCCATAGGCTATTCGTATATCTCTCGGCACTATGAAATCAAAGGAGAAAGCACCGTTTTTTATAGAAGCTCTTCCTCTAAATATTTTACTTTCAATAGATGTAAATTTCATTTTTCTGCCAAAATTATCATTATCTAAAGTGGTTTTATCTAGTGGTTTATCGTAGATGGTGGCAGATAATGTTCCATTGTAATTATTTAAAATATTATTACTATTATCAGTTACAATACCTTCGAGTTTGATATGAGATAATGCTTTTAAAGTGTCTAAACTTTGAGAAATATTTTTATCGTTTATTTTGGTGATTAAAATATTTGGTTTTGGTTGAGCAAGCTTCATTGCTGGATCTCCAAAAGTATAGATAAAAAAACGTTGAACAGAGCTAAAGTCATTTTTGGTATGCATTAATGCTTCTGCAATTGTATAACCTTCATCTTGAAAGCCAAGTAGTTTTTTCATCAAGTTTTTATTAAAAGCTTGACCAACACTAATAAAAATATCACGCGTAGTAGATATCATGCTGGTAGCACCACCTCTAGGGTTTAGTAAAACAAATTCACCTGCAGAAGGTCGCGATGGGTCATCAAATCTTGTAAACTCACAAGTAACAGTTATCAATAATGGAAGTGTATTAAAGTTATTCCATTTTTGAATTTGCGGTACTTCTAATATTCGCTCGTCTGCCCAACCATTAATTCCACCATGACCAAAATAGTCAATTATTAAAGTTCCTATTTCTATAGCGTTTGTAATTGCATCACGAACTGTTGGGTATCTTTCGCCTCCAGCAGATGTTTCTTGTTGGTGTGCATCGGAATATATTTTTTTAATATTAAACCCTGGTTTATTTACTTTGATATCTTCGGCAATGAAATCAACAGCTTGTTGTAAAACAAATTCATTGGGTCTGTCAGGATCATCGGCAACTAAAGTGATGCTATTTCTCCAGTCACCATAAGAACTAGTATGGTAATAATTTAAAGCTTTATCAACGGCTTCTTTTGCTTCTAGTGATGTGGTTATAGGAAACCTTCCCATTGCAACATCTTGTAAATCAAAACTTTTTAATTCTCCTTCATTATCATCCATAATTCCATAATAATCATCGGTAACATAGGAGGATACACGATTGAAACTTTCAAAAGACTGAAATGCGGGTACGATATTTCCGTTGTTTAAACCTTTATCTTTAAAATTAAATGAGGAATCTCCAAAGAGGCAAACATATTTTATTCTTTTATCACTTGAAGATGCATTGAGGTATAAGAAACGAATAAAATCTCGAATAGCAGTTAAATCTGGAGAGCCAGAGCCAAACTCATTATAAATTTGATCTAATTCAATAACCAAAGTATTCAAGTTTGAATTTACACGATGGTAATCGGCTAATCTTTCTGCTTCTTGACTAAGAAAATCTTGAGTGATAATTATATAATCTACATCTTGTAGTTTGTGTAAATTTTGATTTTTAACAGTACCATTTTTAATGGTTTTGGGTATTAAAAAATTATTTTCATTAATAATAATAAATTCTTTAAGGTTTCCACCAAATGATTTAAACGTAAAATCATTATCATTTGATTGGTTGGTTATTTGTTTTGGGTTGATAAAATCGGTTACATCCCAAAGTTGAGATATATTTGAGCTATTCTGAATTTGATATTCGTAAACTTTACTACTGTCGTTTGTATAGATGTTTCTAAACGAAAATTGCTTGTCATGAGCAATTAATTTTTTTGTTCCCAAAATTTCAATATAATCTAAGTGAGCGATGGCTGATGGATTTCCCAAATTATTATAAGTAATTTCAATATCAATCTGTTCTTGATTTATATTAGCATTGCTAATCGATTCGACAGGAACAGCTAAACTATATGTGATAGATGATAAGGCATTAAAGTTTAGGGTTAATAAATCTTGACCATTAATTTTGGCATCCATTTTTGTATTTGTAAATGAGCTAACAACACCACGTATTCTCACTATAAGGTCTTCACTATCATCAATATCATTAAAATTAAATTGAAAGTTTCGAATATCTTTAGCACTAAAATTTTCTCCTAACCATTGTTGTCCGTTAGCAAAAAGATTTACCTTTTCAATTTCGTGAACTAAAAAATCTTGATAGTTCCTTATCTGCTCATTTGCAGGTTGGTTGATTTCATTTGCTGAATTTATTCTTTTCCCTATGCCATTATCAACAGTAATAAAATAATAAGCAAGATCACTATATATATTGGTTTGATGTTTTGTTAAACTTAAATTTACTGTATCGATATTCCACGAATGTGGACCTTTAGCATAAAATAAAATAAAATCATTATCATCAAATTGGTTGTCGTCTTCACCTTCAATATAAATAGCATTTTCTTGTAAATCATCATATCTAAAACTACTATTCAACTGAGGTAATAATGCACCTCCATTGCCATAAATTTTTATATTTTTGGGATTTATATTTGAAGGGTTAATTCCAATATCTTTTAATAATTTTCTGTCAATTTTAAATACTCCAGTTGTATCAACTGAAAACTTATACCATGTGCCATTTGCTAGAACTGAACTTGAAGTGTAAGTTGGAAGTGGTGTGCCTTTACGTTTTGCCGATAAATTTTTAGGTTGAAGTTTGTATTCTAAAGTAAAAGATATCACTTTTTTTATTTGATTGCCTTTTTTGATTATTGGGGTTAAGGTTAATATAACAACAGAATTTTTATTGGAATTACCAATATTAAATTCACTAGTTAATTCTGTAGGTACTTCATTAATATTTATATGTTTAGTAGAATTAGTGGGTAGGTTTAAAAATTTAACATTTTTTATTTGATAGCTATGTACTATTAAGTTCTTTTTAACGTTAAATGAAGTAGTGTATATAGGAATATTGTTTTGATCAAAAAAATTATTTATGACTAGTGGAAGAGTAATACTATTATCCTTGTTTACAGAGATTACAGAATTATCATTCCATTTTAAGGTATAATCTTTTTTCTCTATATTTTGCGATATGAGAAATGAAACATTGAATAATAAAATTAGAATAGAAAGGCGCTTCTTTATAGTCATAATAAAGTGAAAAAGAATTTATTTTTAAATATTTTACAACAATACATATAATAAAGAAAAAAAACAATCGTTATACAAACTGTTGAAAGCAAAAATAAAGCTTTTAAAACAATAACATATTTAAAAAAAGTTTAAATGATATTAGTTTTGTCTTTTATTAAAAATATCAATCAAAAAATTATGAAAAAGTTTAACAGTAACAAAGTACTACTTTTAGTTTTAGCAACTGTATTATTAGTAAGTTGTGGTAAAAGTGGTAAGAATGTATCATCACTAACGGGTTGGGAATATAACAATCCTAAATATGGTGGTTTTCAGGGTAATACAGAGTATAAGCAACAAAGAAATCCTCCAGGAATGGTGTTGATTGAAGGTGGTACTTTTACAATGGGAGGTGTTCAAGACGATGTAATGTTCGATTGGAATACTACACCAGTAAAACAACAAGTTCGTTCATTCTATATGGATGAAGCAGAGGTTACAAATATTGAGTATTCATTATATTTACAATATTTAGAAAAAGTTTTCCCTCCATCTGACGATACTTATCGTAAAATTTATCAAGCAGCATTGCCAGATACTTTAGTATGGAGAAATACTTTAGGTTTTAACGAATTATTAACCGAAAACTATTTACGTCACCCATCTTATGCAGAATATCCAGTAGTTGGTGTTTCATGGATTCAAGCAACTGAATTTTGTAAATGGAGAACAGATAGAGTTAATGAAAAGATTTTAGTTGATAAAGGTGTACTTCATACTTTGTTTGATCATGATTCATTAAAAGTTGAAGGAGCTAATCGTTTTGATACAGAATCTTATTTAACAAACCCAAATGGATTATTTGAAGGAGATTCTTCTATATATTATAAAGGAATTAAAGATTATTCTTCTACCAAAAAAGAAAAAGGATCTAAAGGAGCAAAAGGTTCATTTACTGGACGTCACGTTAAAACTTCTGATGGTATCTTGGCTCAAAGATTTAGATTGCCTACCGAAGCAGAATGGGAATATGCGGCTAAAGCTTTAGTTGAAAATAGAGAATACAACTCAATTAGAGGACGTAAAAAATATTCTTGGAACGGTAATTCAACCCGTGAAACATCAAGAAGATACAAAGGTGATCAAATGGCAAACTTTAAACAAGGTAAAGGTGATTATAGTGGTTTGGCTGGATGGAGTAATGATGGTGCAGATATCACTATGAAAATTAAAGCATACAAACCTAATGCATATGGTTTATACGATATGTCAGGTAATGTTTCAGAATGGGTAGCTGATGTTTATAGACCAATAATTGATAATGATGCAAATGATTTTAATTACTTTAGAGGTAATGTTTACAACAAAAAAGTAATCGACAAAGAAGGAAATGTTGTAATTGTTGACAATAATGATATAGTATTTGACACTCTTGATAATGGTAAAATAGTACCAAGAGATTTACCAGGAAGTGTTAAATATGAACCAATAACTAAACGTGATGCTTTTATGCGTGTGAACTATGAAAAAGCATATAATGTTGATAGTAAAGATGGTGATTTAGCCTCTACTAGAAATTATTATAAAGATGAAGATGATTTTGAAACGAAACCTCGTATGTATAATTCACCAGAAATTCCTAGACAAATAGGAGAAAGTGGCTTGATTATTCAACAATATGACACCAAAACAAGAACAACTTTAATTAGTGATAAAACTAGAGTTTATAAAGGTGGTTCTTGGAAAGATAGAGCTTTTTGGTTAGATCCTGCACAACGTAGATACTTGCCTGAGTTTATGGCTACAAGTTATATAGGATTTAGATGTGCAACCGATAGATTAGGACACATGTCAAACTCTAGAAGAAGAAAATCAGGTCGTAGATAGTAAAATATTTAAAAAAATAATTAAAAACTCAATATCATCTTTTGATATTGAGTTTTTTTTTACATTTACTTCATGAAAACTAATAAACTATATATTTTATACAAACAAAGTTATAAAGTAACAACCGACACAAGATCAAACCTTAAAAACTCTATTTTTTTCGCTCTAAAAGGAGATAATTTTAATGGAAACTTATATGCAGAAGAAGCACTAAAAAAAGGAGCAAATTATGCTGTAGTAGATGAAAAGAAGTACCAAACTAATGATTGTATTTTTTTAGTGGAAGATGTACTTCAAACACTTCAAGATTTATCAAGATATCATAGGCAGCAATTAAATATTCCAATCATAGCTTTAACAGGAAGTAACGGAAAAACTA
>JAKITG010000204.1 GCA_021648195.1 Flavobacteriaceae bacterium
AGGATTAGAAACTTCTCATTACGATTTGGCTTTTCACCAATTGGCAGTTAGAAATACCAGTAAATATTCTGAAATTTTATTCGATAAAAATCACAATCAAAAACACGATTGGGAAATATTTAAAGAACTAACAAAAAGGATGGGAGGTAAAGACAACCCGGCAACACCCGAAATGATGATCGATTATATGCTACAAAAAGGCCCATATAAAGATAAGGGATTGTCTGTAAAAATGTTGAAAGAAAATCCACATGGTATAGATCTTGGTGAGTTAAAATCTTGTTTGCCAGAAAGATTATTTACAAAAGACAAGAAAATTGAATTGGCTCCAGTCGAATTTGTACAAGATTTGAATAGATTAAAAAATCAATTGGCAGAATGGAAAAATAATTCTAACGGATCGTATAATTTTTCATTGATTGGTCGAAGACATTTAAGATCAAACAATTCATGGATGCATAATGTTACCCGATTAATTAAAGGTATAGAACGCTGCACCCTTTTGATCAATCCAGAAGATGCCAAAATTTTAAATATTATAAACCAGCAAAATGTAACAGTAAGTTCAAAAGTAGGGTCTTTAAAAATTCCTATTGAAATAAGTAGCGAAATGATGGAAGGTGTAGTTAGTATTCCCCATGGCTGGGGTCACAATTATAATGGATCAAGTATGCACATTGCTAAAAAAAATGCCGGTGTAAGTATTAACGATCTAACAGACCCCAATAAAATTGACTTTTTAACAGGTAATGCCGATTTTAGTGGTACAAAAGTTAAAATTGAAAGGGTAAAATAATGTTAACAGCCAAAGTTTAAGGTGGGTTCTAAAAATTCATTCGCACCTGCCTGTATTCTATGATTAAAAAAAGCATTTTAGATCAAAATTTTTAACAATTTTAAGCTGCGAATTTCATTGTATTAACATATGGAGTTTGCCTTTTGACTACGGCAAATACTCTGGATACAATTTTATTTCTAATTATATTAATTGTGCTCATTTTGTTTTTTCCTTTTTCTATTCTTTTATGATAGTATGCTTTCATTTCTGGATTATATTGTATGGCTGATTTTGCACATAAATCTAGTAAACTTTTGATTTTTTTGTTAGCTAGATGACTTACCTTGGTTCTTCCTCTTATACTTGTTCCAGATGAATTTGGAAATGGAGCAATGCCGCAGAATGAGGCAAATTTACGGGCATCTTTGAATTTTGTAAACGCATTGGTGTATGTAATTAAAAACAAAGCAGTTTGTGACCCTACTCCTTTGATACTGGTAATAAGTTGATAGAGATGTTTTAATTGTCCATTATTTTTGACAATATTTTCCATTTCTTTTTCAATTTTTTTAATCTGTTTGGAAAAAGATATAATCATTCTCTCTTGTGTTTCAAAAAGAATTTTATTGTCTTTTTTTAATAGAACTCGTTTTTGTTCTTTCATTGAGGCCTTATAACCTGCTCTTTGTCTAACCAGACGATCCCTTAATGATAATAAGCTTTTAAGGCTCATGACATCTTGTGAAGGTAAATTATATGGCACAATTTCATCTCTTAACCTGTAACCATAGAGAGCAATCCTAGTAGCGTCAATCTTGTCATCCTTACCTCTGGATATACCTAGTGACCTTTTAATTTCAAGACCTGGAACCAATGCATAACTGATATTTTGTTCTGTTAAAAATACAGATAAGTTATGTGAATATAATCCTGTGTGTTCAAAAGTAAACATAATTTCATCCTTTAAAAATGAACTGTTTTTATAAGCCCAATAAGTCATCATTTCAAACCCTTTGAAGGAGTTTTCAAAGACCTTAAATGTTTGATTACTATGAATACGAACATCAAAGGTTAATTTACTAATATCAATACCGATTGTTTCTTTAATTTTCATAATTTTGTTATGTTTTTAAATGGTTACTTTGACTAACACCTTTAATAGGTTGGATTCTAAAATTCTATTTGGTCCTTTGTAACCGGTTAATATAAGAATGGGGACTGATACAGGCAATAGACCTAATAGTCTAGCGGGAGGCTAAGTTCACCCCATTCTTTTTTATTTCAAAGTAATAAATAAAAATAGAAAATTTTAATTTAATAAAATTAATATTTTTTACTTTGCTAATCTAAAGGTCGGCAGGCCAATGTCAATAAGTTAAGCTTTTTTGTTCTTCCCCTTACCCTAAAGGGAATCAAAAAAGTTAAGCATCCAATGATTTTCCCTTTAGGGTTAGGGTAAAAAATCATTGAATGAGAATATGGATTCCTTAACTTATTGACATTGGCCGGCAGGCAGAATAAGCAAGATCCCGCTGAAAAAAGCGGGATTAGTTCGACTAGCTAAAAAATTGAAATTAATTTTATAGAGTCTCACTAATAAAAACAGCACCCTAATTTAGGGTGCTGTTTCGTACAATTGATATTAACTCTATTTAACTCAATTAAAATGCGCTTGCAAGGTTTAAATTAGATACTCCAACCAAATGACCTTCTAAAAATAGTTTTATAGGATAAATACCCTTTTCATAATTTTTGCCTTTTCTTTGGATATACATGGTCACATCAATGTCATTTTTATTGTAATCAATATTTGTATGATCTGTATATTTT
>JAKITG010000205.1 GCA_021648195.1 Flavobacteriaceae bacterium
TATATTGATAGGAATTATATTTCAAACTATTCTAGAATTTTTTTCAAAAGGTGCCGAACATGGGCATATTCATACGCATAATTTTTCAAAAAAAATACCATGGCTAATCTTCATAAGTTTAAGTATACATGCTTTTCTAGAAGGGTTACCACTTGGATTAAAAGAAAATTCAGATTTATTGTGGGCAATAGTGATTCATAAAATACCTATTACAATAGTTTTGGTTGTTTTCTTGCAAAAATCAAATCTACCAAAAACACTTATTTATTCATTTATATTGATTTTTTCCTTGATGAGCCCTTTAGGTTCTTTAATAGGAAATTATGCATTATTTGAAAATTATCAAACCCAAATTAATGCTATAATAATAGGTGTGTTTTTACATATATCTACAGCTATATTGTTTGAAAGCTCTGAAAATCATAAATTTAACTATAAAAAATTTATAGCAATTATTATAGGGTTTCTTATTGCAATGCTCATTAGTTTACATCATATTTAATTGGCAACATCACTTATGAACTTAATTCGCATTAAGCGCAATTCATCTTCATAATATTCTCCATCAAACTCATCTAAGGCCTCTTGAATCTTATCGGTTTCAGCTTCCATAAAATATTCTTCAATTTCTTCTTGCTGATCCTCATCTAACAAATCATCTATACAATAGCTTATATTAATTTTGGTTCCAGAATAAATGATTTGTTCCATTACTTTTACAAGTTCGGGCATTTCTAGTCCTTTTGCTTTTGCCAAATCTTCCAATGGTATTTTCTTATCGGTATTTTGAATGATAAATAATTTTAAACTCGAATTTACTCCTGTACTCTTTACTATTAAATCATCAGGACGGGTAATATCATTTTCTTCAACATATTTTTCAATTAATTCAATAAAATTTTTACCATATTTTCTAGCTTTTCCGTCTCCTACTCCATGAATATTCGATAATTCGGATAAGCTAATAGGATATTTTAAAGTCATATCTTCTAATGATGGATCTTGAAAAACAACAAACGGAGGAACTCCTAATTTCTTCCCTACACTTTTACGAAGACTTTTTAGCATACTCATTAGCTTTTCATCTGTTGTAGCTCCAGACCCTTTAGCATTAGTTATAATATTTGCATCATTTCCATCATCATATACATGATCTTCTGTCATCATAAATGATGTTGGATTTTTTATAAAATTCCTCCCTAAATCAGTAAGTTTTAAAACACCATATTGCTCAATTTCTTTAAGCAATAGATTGGCAACAAATACTTGTCGAATCAATGCCATCCAATATTTATCATCTTTGCCCTTCCCAATTCCAAAGAAAGGTTGCATATTGGTTTTATGAGATATCAATAAGGCATTCTCTTTTCCAATTAAAGTATTGATTACCTCCTTTGATTTGTATTCTTCTTTGGTGTTTTCAACAATTTTTAAAAGTGTTTTAACTTCATCTTTTGCTTCGGTTTTCTTTTTCGGATTACGTACATTATCATCCATATCTGCACCATCACCGTTTTCTCCATCGAATTCTTCACCAAAATAATGTAATAAAAATTTACGTCGAGACATTGATGTTTCAGAAAATGCAACTACTTCTTGTAATAATGCATTGCCTATTTCTTGTTCTGCAATAGGTTTTCCTGATAAAAAATTTTCTAATTTTTCAATATCCTTGTATGCATAAAATGCTAAACAATACCCTTCGCCACCATCTCTTCCTGCCCTACCTGTTTCTTGATAATAGCTTTCTAAGCTTTTTGGAATATCGTGATGTATAACAAAACGAACATCGGGTTTGTCAATTCCCATACCAAAAGCTATGGTTGCAACTACTACATCAATATCTTCCATTAAAAACATATCTTGATGTCTTGCTCTAGTTTTGGCATCTAACCCTGCGTGATAAGGCACTGCTTTTATTCCATTTACTTGTAATACTTGTGCTACTTCTTCTACTTTTTTTCTGCTTAAACAATAAACAATACCCGATTTTCCATTATATTTTCTTACAAATCGAATGATGTCTTTTTCTACATCAGCTGTTTTAGGGCGGACTTCATAAAATAAATTGGGACGATTAAAAGATGCTTTAAAAGTTTTTGCATCAGTAATTTTTAAATTTTTAAGTATATCTTCTTGAACTTTTTCTGTAGCTGTTGCTGTTAATCCTATGATAGGAAAATCACCAATTCGTTGAATAATGTTTTTAAGATTTCTATAATCTGGACGAAAGTCATGCCCCCACTCTGATATACAATGAGCTTCATCTATCGCGAAAAAAGAAATTTTTTGTGTTTTAAAAAAATTAATATATTCTTCTTTGGTTAAAGATTCTGGAGCAACATACAGTAACTTTGTTATTCCATTTTCAATATCACTTTTTACTCTTGCAATATCTCCTTTATTTAATGATGAATTTAAAACATGTGCTATACCATATTCGGTAGAAATTCCTCTTAGAGAATCAACTTGGTTTTTCATTAAGGCAATTAAAGGTGAAATTACAATTGCTGTTCCATCTAAAATTAATGCAGGGAGTTGATAAATTAAGGATTTTC
>JAKITG010000030.1 GCA_021648195.1 Flavobacteriaceae bacterium
AAACTCAATGTATTATAAATATGGTCAAGACTCTTTTGATAGCCGTCAAATGCCATTACTAAGTGGTGCAAACCAAAAAAAAGGAGTTGGAATTAATCCAAATGGAAAATCACATGTCATATTTAAAAATTTTCAAGTTAAAGGTTATTTACGAGGTATTAGAGGTAAAGCAAATAATACAGTGTTTGATAATTTTTTGGTTGAAGGAGGAGATGATCCAGCAAATAAATATAATGGAGCAGCTATAATTTTGATGTCAAATAAAGCTCCCGACTCATCATCTAAGAATAATCGTTTTACTAATGGTATTACTATTAATGGAGGAGTTGCGGGTATAACTATATATGGAGAGCACACTTTAATTGAAAACTGCAAAGTATATGCAAATATTAAAACAGGTACAGGTTCAACAGATTATTATATACTGGTACATGGGAGTAATAATATTGTAAGAAATTCTTATGCTGAAAAAGTTGTTAAGATGGGGCATGGAGGGCATGGAATTGGTATAAAAGATGAATATTATCCAAGCGAATATAATCTTATAGAAAAATGTGTTGTTAAAAAAATAAGTAACGCTTATTTTGTGCGTTGGGCACTAACAAAATATAATGTTATAAAAGACTGTAAGTCTATAGGAAGTGGTAAAATAAAAGATTCTCAAGAAGGAGGTGGAATAGTTATTTTTAATGGTGCAGATTATAATATCTTTGAAAGAATGGAGATAAGCAATGTAGCGTTTGGAGTATATTTTCGACTAAATAATGAAGGTGGTAATGCAACTAGTATAGGAAGCAATAATATCATTAGAAATAGTATTTTTAATAAGGCATATTATGGCATAATTGCTATTAATGTATCAAATAAAGTAATGAGTATTAATGATAATAATTTTATGAATTGTGTTTTTAATGATATGAATTCTTTGATGAAAATTTACAAAAAAACAGATGTAAAGTTAGCTAATAATAAATTTACTAATTGTACATTTTCGAATATAAAAAATATAAAACCAAGTTCATCATATAGTTATGATTGGAATACTAAAAATGATTTTTTATTTGAATATTGTAATTTCTATAAAGGCTTTTCTAAACCTTCAGGTAATAAAAACTCATCATTTAATCCTGAATTTGAAGATATATCAGGAGGTAACTTTAAATTAAAATCAGGGAGCCCATTAATTGATAAAGGAAAGAAATTAGATGATTCATATTCCGATTTTAATCGAAATCCAAGACCGCAAGGAGCATCTAATGATATTGGAGCATTTGAATATGGTGATAATACAACAAGTGCTGTAAATTCTGATACAGATAAAGATGCTAAAGCAAGAAATCTACCCGCTGATGCCAATGCAGGAGATGATATCTCAATTTGTTTAGGAGAAAGTATAACACTTAATGGAGCAGGAGGAACTACTTATAAATGGGATACAGGAGATACAAATAAAGATATATCTGTAAACCCTAAAAGAACGACAACTTATGAGCTTACTGCAATACGTGGTGGAGTTACCAATACAGATACGGTTACTGTAACTGTTGAAAATTGTAATATCAGTTCACTAAAAGAAGATTTAGATAATAACTTTACAGTGTATCCAAACCCTGCAACTGGAGTATTAAATATTAGTATAAATAATAATTCGGATAAAGAAGAATTAAACCTTACCTTAACTAGTATCAATGGAAGTATTGTTTATTCTAATAAAATGAGTTCTAACCAAAGTGAGATATTAAAACAAATAGATTTATCAAGACTGGCAAAAGGTATTTACTTTGTAAGATTATTTAATTCGAATCAAAACAGGGTGAAAAAGGTATTGATAATTTAAGAATATAATTAATCTTTTTTTAAGAATCAATATAAGGAGAGCTATTTATTAAAATAGCTCTTTTTTTTTGTAAAAATAGACATAAGCAGTATCTTTGCAAACTTTATGTAAATAATGATGATTACTTAATTTTAATCGTTCTTTTAGCTATTTTTAATCGTTGAAAATAAAAACAAAATCTATACACTTTATTTTTATTTTCAACGTTTTGATTTATAATCTGAATAAAACAAAATAATCATGTCCCCTATAAAAAAATGTAAGACCATTATTGATATTTTTGGTAGATTACAAATGCTTACTTTTAATACCCTATTTCATTAATTAGAGTTTCGTAAACATCACTTTATTAAGATTGCAAAATTGTAATTTTTATAAAACCAATAAGGACATTGAATATTAAAAAAAAGAACCTTGAAATATAGGACTTAGGATATTAATTGAAACAAAACTTAGTCAAATAGATGTGACTGAGAATGGCGAAGCCATATAAACTAATGACGTTTTATAGTTTTACCACCTGAACTTAAATATATTTTATAAAATATGAAAAATTTTGCTTTAATTGGAATTGGAGGTTATGTGGCTGCACGTCATTTAAGAGCTATTAAAGAAACCAATAATAATTTATTAGTAGCTTTAGATAAGTTTGATAGTGTTGGAGTAATAGATAGTTATTTTCCTAATGCTTCATTTTTTGTTGAATTTGAAAGATTCGATCGTCATATTGAAAAACTAAGACACAAAAAGCATGTTAATTTGGATTATGTAAGTATTTGTACTCCAAACTATTTACACGATTCACATATTAGAATGGCTTTGCGAAGAGGAGCTCATGCAATTTGTGAAAAACCATTGGTTTTAAACCCTTGGAATTTAGACTCTTTAGCGGATATTGAAAAAGAATATGGTAAGAAAGTAAATACAATCTTACAATTGAGGTTACACCCGAGTATTATTAAGTTAAAAGAAAAAATTAAAAAAGGACCAAAGGATAAAATATATGATGTTGATTTAACTTATTTGACATCTCGTGGAAATTGGTATTATACTTCGTGGAAAGGCGATGTTGCAAAATCTGGAGGTATTGCATCAAATATAGGTATCCATTTTTATGATATGTTATCGTGGATATTTGGAGAAGTGAAATCAAATATTGTGCATTTACATACACATGATAGAGCATCTGGATATTTGGAGTTTGAACAAGCCAGAGTTCGTTGGTTTTTATCAATTAACGAAAACCTATTGCCAAAAAAAATAAAAGAAAAAGGACAGCGTACTTATCGATCAATAACTGTTGAAGGAAAAGAAATTGAGTTTAGTGACGGTTTTTTTGATTTACATACAAAAAGTTATGAAAATATACTAAATGATAACGGTTTTGGTTTAGATGATGCTCGTCAATCTATAGATATTGTTCATAAAATTAGAAATGCAGAAATTTCACCATTGCAAGGAGATTATCATCCTCTTGCTAAATTAGCCCAAGCTAATCACCCTTTTAAAAAATTATAAGCAGATTTAAATTTTAGTTAAATAGACTTATGACTTCAATTGTAGTTTGTTTATATGAATGGCTATTCGGATTGTTGAATCCCTTTTTTTATTAAAAAAAATCACGAATCAGCTAATTTTGAGATTATATTGAGTACAGCTATAAAACCGTATGAGTTTCAAGGCTTAAATATAAAAACATCGGCTCATGGAAAAGATGTATCTTAGAGTAAGCGGTTAAAATTAAGTGAACAAAAATACAATGCTGTTTTTTCAAAAACAGAAGATTACTGTTTGAAATTGAAAGTTAATTTTAAACATTTAGGTTATTTATGTCTGTTTTTAGTTTATTATTTAAAACATTATGTTTAATTTAAAATTATGTAAAGGCTTATGATTTCATTTATAGTTTGTTCTTATGATGGATATGAGGAATGTTGGAATCCATTTTTCACACAGTTGAAAAAATATTTTCCAGAATCAGTGAAATTTGAAATTATATTAAGTACAACTACAAAGATATATGAATTTCATGGTTTAGAGATAAAAACACTAGCTCATGGTGATAACTCTCCTTGGGGTGAGAGACTAAAAATGAGTCTAAAGCATGCAAAATATGATGTGGTGATGCCATTATCTGAAGATTATTTTTTAAGATCAAAAGTTAACTTTAAACAATTCAGTTATTTTGTAAATTTAATATATAACAATAAGAAAATTGATCATATAAGGTTATTGCGCTATCGTGTTTTATGGGAAGCTAAAAAATCTGAATTTGATTATTTGGAAGAAATTAAACTTGTAACTAAACATAGGTTTTTATTAATTCCTGGATTATGGAGAAAACAAACTTTAAATAAATATTTAAAAAATTATGAAAATGTTTTTATGTCTGAAAAAATTAGTGGTTTTCGATCATGGATTCGTAAAGATGGTTTTTATAGTATTAACGAAGAGTTTGTTGAGAAATATGGACAGGCTTATGATACATTGAATAGCGGTTTCGTTTTTAAAGGGAAATGGGTGTCATGGGGAATTGAGTTTTTAGAAGCAGAAAATTTGAATATAGATTTTTCTAAAAGAGGAATTCTTACAGATGATTTTATGAAAAAGACAAGAATGAAATCTAAATTAGAAATGTTTAAGAACCCAATTTCAACTTCAAGATCAATAATATCTCTTATTATCTTATTTTTTCAATCATTTTTTAGGATAAAAAAATGAATATATAGATAAGATTATTTTTAGAGTACTATTCTTGAAATTTAATAATAAAATTTAATAATAAAATAAAATAAAAAATGAAGACAGTAATCTTAGCAGGTGGTTTCGGTACACGCCTAAGTGAAGAAACAGGAATAAGACCTAAACCTTTAGTAGAAATAGGAGGAATGCCTATTATATGGCATATTATGAAAATGTATTCATCCTATGGACACAATGATTTTATAATTTGTTGTGGATATAAAGGAAGTATGATTAAAGAATTTTTTTCCAATTATTTTTTGCACCATTCCGATGTTACGTTTGATATAAAAAATAATAAGATGAAGATTCATACCAACATGATTGAGCCTTGGACAGTTACTTTAATTGATACAGGTGAAAATAGTATGACAGGTGGGAGAATGAAAAGAGTTAAAGATTATATTGGAAATGAAACCTTCTTCCTAACCTATGGTGACGGTGTTAGTGATGTAAATTTTGAAAAATTATTGAAATTTCATGAAAAACAAAATACCTTTGCAACATTAACTGCAGTTCAGCCACCAGGAAGATATGGAGCATTCAAACTAGATCAGAAAGATAATAAGATTGCTAGCTTTAGAGAAAAACCAACTGGAGATGGTCATTCTAGAGCATGGATAAATGGAGGATTCTTTGTGCTAGAACCAGAAATATTTGATTATATTGAAGGAGATTCTACTGTTTGGGAAAGAGAACCTATGGAAGATTTAGCAAAAGATAATCAACTTCATGCATATAAGCATGAAGGTTTTTGGCAAAGTATGGATACACTTAGAGACAGAAATGTTTTAGAAGAATTTTGGCAAAACGGAACTCCAGCTTGGAAAAATTGGTAAAATATATGGAATCAAATGTTTTCACTATTTATAGTGGTAAAAAGGTATTGATTACTGGACATACCGGATTTAAAGGTAGCTGGCTTACACAATGGCTATTGCTTTTAAATGCTGAAGTTTCAGGTTACTCTTTAAATCCTCCTACATCACCTTCATTACATGAGCAATTAGATAATGATAAAGATATTCAAAGTAATATTGATGATATTAGAGATTTTGAAAATTTAAAAAATTTTATTGGCAAAGTAGAACCAGATATAATTTTTCATTTGGCAGCTCAATCTTTGGTAAGAGAGTCTTATATAACCCCTTTAGATACCTTAGAAACCAATGTAACAGGAACAGCAAATGTACTAGAAGCTGTTCGGCAATTGGAATTATCAACAAGTATTATTGTTATAACATCAGATAAATGTTATGACAATAAAGAATGGATTTTTGGATATAGAGAAAATGATGCACTTGGAGGCTATGACCCATACTCTGCAAGTAAAGGAGCAGCAGAAATAGTTGTTTCTTCATGGAGAAACTCCTTTTTTAATCCAATAAATTTTGATAAGCATAAAGTAAAATTAGCTTCTGCAAGAGCAGGAAATGTAATCGGAGGTGGAGATTGGGCAGATGATAGAATATTGCCTGATTGCATTAGAGCACTTCAAAATAAAGAAACCATACAAATACGAAATCCTTTGGCAACTAGACCATGGCAACATGTTCTCGAATCCTTAGGTGGCTATCTGTTGTTAGGAAGTAAGTTACTAAGTACTAGTTTTTCAGATAAAAATTTAGAAAGTTATTGTAGTGGTTTTAATTTTGGTCCGTTAGGAACCTCAAATAAAACAGTTGAATCCTTAGTAAATGAAGTTTTAAAGCATTGGGAAGGTCAATGGAAATATAATAAAGAAGATGCTATGCATGAGGCATTTCTTCTAAATCTTAATATTGATAAAGCAACACAGTTGTTGAATTGGAGCCCAGTTTGGAATTTTAAAACCACCATTGAAAAAACTATTGAATGGTATAAGAAAAGTTTTGAAAATCCTAATAATATTAATGAAATAACAAATAAGCAAATTAAAGAATATTCAATTTCTTTTTTTAATAATTTAAAATTTTTTTAAGTTGAAGTTTAATGAAACAAGTTTAAAGGGAGCTTATGTTATAGAAGTTGATAAGCTAATAGATGATAGAGGTTTTTTTGGAAGATTATGGTGTGAAAATGAGCTAAAAAAATATAATCTAAATACAAATATTGTTCAATCTAATATGTCTTTGAGTAAGAAGAAAGGTACTTTACGCGGAATTCATTTTCAAAAAAGCCCTTTTCAAGAAACCAAATTTGTAAGATGTACAAAAGGTTCTATTTATGATGTAATTATTGATTTGCGCCCAGATTCTTTAACGTATAAAAAATGGTTTGGAGTAAAATTAACAGAGAATAATCATAAAATGATTTATGTTCCTGAAAATTTTGCACACGGCTTTTTGACTTTAGAAGATAATTCAGAAGTGTATTATTTTGTTACTCAATTTTACAATAGCGAAGCTGAAGTAGGAATAAGATGGAATGACCCAAACTTTAATATAGAATGGCCAACTGAAATTTCTGAAATTTCTGAAAAAGATAATACGCACTTAGATTTTGACATAAAAAATAATTTATGATACTAATAGATACAGTTTTAGAGAAAAGAGAAAGAGATAATAATCCCATTAAAGTTGGTATAGTTGGAGCAGGAGAGATGGCAAAAGGATTAGTGAATCAAATTACAAAGCATACATCAGGAATGGTTGTTGTAGCAACTTTTAACCGAAACTTAGAACGTCTCATGAATTTATATAAATCATTAGGAATTAACAACTATAAAATTGTGAAAACAATTGCTGATTTTGAAGATGCAATAAATTCTAAAATTCCCGCTATTACACAAAATGTTAATTTGTTAATTGAAAGTAAAGAAGTTGATATTATTGTTGACTTAACGGGTGCTATAGATTTTTCGTCAAATTTAACAATTAAAGCAATTAATAATAAAAAAGACATACTCTCATTTAATGCAGAGTTAGATGCTACAATTGGACCAATTTTAAAATATAAAGCTGATCAAGCAGGTGTAAAATATAGTGTTGCCGAAGGAGATCAACCTGGGGTTACAATGAATTTATATCGACAAGTTAAGTCAATGGGATTCAAACCCTTATTATGTGGTAATATTAAAGGTATGCTAGATTTATATAGGAACCCAACTACTCAAGAAGAATTTGCAAAACATTGGGGAATGTCACCCATAATGGCAACAAACTTTGCTGATGGAACTAAAGTAGCATTTGAACAAGCATGTATTGCTAATGCAACTGGAATGAAAGTAGCTAAAAGAGGTATGCTAGGTTATGAATCAAAAGAACATGTAGATAACTTAACACATCTTTATGATGTAGATCAATTGGAAAAATTGGGTGGAATAGTTGATTATATAGTAGGAGCTAAACCAGGACCAGGAGTTTATATTTATGCAACAAGTAATGACCCGCATTCTAAAAAATACTTAGAATATGGAAAATTAGGAAAAGGACCATTATATAGCTTTTACATTCCCTATCATTTGCTGTTTTTTGAAATACCAATGTCTATAGCTAGGATGGTTGATTTTGATGATACTATAATTGCAGCCAAAGAAGGTCCAGTAGTTGAAGTAATTGCCGTTGCTAAAACCAATTTAAAGAAAGGAGATGTAATTGATGGGATAGGAGGTTATAAAACTTATGGTGTTTGCGAAAACTCAGATACTTCAAGAAAGGAAAATTTGTTACCTATGGGATTAGGAGAAGAATGTGTTTTAGTGAAAAACGTATCTAAAGATCAGGTAATTACATTTGAAGATGTTGAATTGCCTAAAGGAAGATTGTGTGATAAATTATGGAAAGAACAATATAAATTTTTTAATTAGATTATTACAGTATTTAAAAATAATAGTATAATTAAAAATTTATATACAGAGCTTCAAAGAACGGAATCAATACCTATGCTAATCAATAATTCATTATTTTAATGTTAAGACAAAAATTTTTAGTTGATTTCGGTTCAAAAATGATTATATATTTTTTAACTGCTTTAACTGGAATTTTAGTTTCTAGAATGGTGGGACCTAAAATTCTTGGAACAATAGTTTTTGGATATTCCTTTGTTTCAATGTTTTTTTTTATGTTTGGATTGTTCGGGACATCACATATAAAATTAATTTCAGAAGGAAAAAATTTAAAAAATTGTAATAAAATTTATTCTACAATAATATTTATCACTTTTATATTATTTATAGTAACAGTATTAGCTTTTTTTTATATACAAAAATATTATTTTAATAAAGACTTTACTCATGAAGAAGAAATTATAATTTATTTAACAGTTGGTGTTATTGCTGTTCATGGTTTATATAAAATACCCGAAATTACTTTTACAGCACTAATGCATCAAGCAAAAATAAATTTTCCAGTATTAATTAAAGCTGTAGTTTATAATATTGCAAGAATAATTGTTGTACTTCTTGGTTTTAAAGCAATAGCATTGGTTTCTGTCAATTTAGCCTCTGCAATAATAATTGTACCAATTTATTATTATTTATTAGGGAAAGGTTTCTTTAAAGGGAAATGGGATTCCAACTTATTTAAAAAATATATGCTTGTTGGGCTGCCTTTGTTGGTTATTACCATTTCATTATCGTTAACAGATCATTACGCAAAAGTATTATTAAAAGATTTTTCTTCAACCATAGAATTAGGTTATTTATCAGGAGCAACAAGTTTAGCATCAATGCTCATTCTGTTAGGAGGAACAGCAGGAACATTGTTTTTCCCATTGTTTTCAAAAGCATTTGCTGAAAAAAATTATGATTTTATAAAAGAAAAACTTTTTAAATTTGAACATTTTTTGTTTATTTTTATCCTACCAGTAATAATTGTTTTATCGGTTAATTCATATACTATAATACCTTTCTTATTAGGTAATCAATACATTCCTTCAGTTTCTATTTTTTCAGTTTTAGTATTCTTTTCTTTTTTTAAGATTTGGGAAATACCTTATTACAATTTAATAAATGGAATTAATAAGTTTAATTTAAATGCAATACTGCATGTTTTTTTTGGTATTTTCTTTTTTTTACTATTATACTTTACAGTTCATAAAAAATATTTAAACCTTGGAGGTCTAGGATTTGCAATTACGTTATTAGTTATGAGTAGTTTTAAGTTACTAACCTGGTATTTTTTTGCTAATAAAGCTATTAAAATTAAGTTTGATAAGGAGATTCTAAAATTTATATTGTTTTTTGTAGTAATATACCTATCGGGAAATTATATTTATAAAATTTATATTTTTGATTTAAACTACTATCTAAAATTTGCTTTTTTATTCTTGTACACTATATCAATATATCTTTTGTTATTTTTATTTAAACTGATGAAAAAAGAAGATGTTAATTTTATTTATGAGTTAATGGACTTTAAAGCTCTCTTGAGTTATTCTAAAAAAGAAATTAAAAAAAAATAAAACCTTGAAAGTCTTATATTTATTTAAATCAATGTTAAAATAATGATGAAAGAGAGAAAAGGTACTTCTATAAATATATTTTGGATAATAGTTGTTATATACCTTGATCCAGGAGGGTTTTTAGTTTTGTACGTACCTCCTATTCAAAGAACTGCATTATATATTCTTTTATTAGTCATTGCTTATGTAATATTTAATTTTCATTACGCCAATAGAGATAAAAGAAACAAGGTGCCTTTAAAATTTGTTAAAAGTTATATAGCAATAGCAATAGCTTGGGCTTTATATTATTATATTATTTTTTATGGTTATAATAATGATGATTTTCCTGGTGTCACTACAATGTTTTTAAGAACATTTAATACAATTTTTAAGCTACTAATCGTTATTCCGATTGTATATTTTTCTACAATTAACTTAAAATCATTTATAAATATATTAGTCTGGTCAACTATTTTTATAGGTTCTATTTTTATAATTACAGTTTTTACAGGTATTCCTTTAATAGAGATATTGAGTGCAAGTCGAGGTGAAGATATTGGAGCTTTAAAAAGAAGTTTTATGCATGGCTATGGAATAATTAATTTTGTATTGCCAATAACAATAAGTCTCTTTTATTTAAAATATAAGTTAAGTAAGAAAATTTTAGCAGCATTTTTTATTGTTGTAACCATCATTTTTATAACAATTTATAGAAGAGATATGGTTGGTTTGATAGAATATATAATTATTTTATCGATTACTGTAAATTATATTCAAAAAAAAGCTTTTATAAAAACAGTAACTAAGTTTCTTAATTTTAGAAATATTATTTTTGTTTCAATAGCAATTTTTTTGCTAGGTATTTTTACACCAAAAGTTTTAGATTCATCTATAGAAATAGTAGAAGGCACACTATCTTCAATAGGGATAATTGATTCGAATAAGTCAGTTGGTAGTACTGATGCAGCAAGGTTAAGTTTTGGTGATAAGATAGGAATTATTACCGCTATAAAAGACAACCCTTTTATTGGTACAGGTTATAATGAAATGTGGTACACTGGAGATGGTGGAAATAAAGGCTGGGAGGGGAGTGATTATATATTTTTAGCAGCACTAGCTATGTATGGAGTTGTAGGGTTATTAATATTTTTTCCATTTTATATTCTCTCTTATAAAATTATTAAGCGTTTAATTAAGTTAATTAGATATAATTATAAATGGGTTTATGTATATAAATCATATTTGTGGGTTCCAATTGTGATTGGGTTGGCAGCTTCGGCTGAGCTAATAAAGAATTTTTTAGAATACCCAAACTGGTTTTTTCCAATAGGTGCTGTACAAGATAATGCTAGATATTTTATCTTCTTTGGGCTACTCCTAGGATCTTATTATAACTTGACAATTAAATTTAATATGATAAATAAATTTCATGGACGTAAAAATTAAAAGATTTTATTTAATGTCAGAAGTTTGGGTTACTGTAACTCAATCTCAGGTGTTTAACTGGATAAAATTAATTAACCAAAAAGGAATACCAACAGATTGTATTTCCATTACTACAAAAAAAAGCAGTAAAAAAGATGTAGAGAAAATTGAAGAATCTATAGAAGGAAATTTTATAGAGATTCATAATAGAAAAAGATTGATAGTTAGTGATATATTTTTAACACTAAATTTATTGAAACACTACCTTAAAAGTTTAAGTAATTATAAAAAAATTATTTTTCAAACAAGATTAACTGGTGCAGGTTTAACCTTTGGTGTTTTGAGTTGGTTACCAAGATCTAAATTTATTTTTGAAGCTCGAGCCGCAACTAATGAAGAAAGAATATATATAAGTGAAGGAGAAAAAGTAACCCTTAAAATGAAAATTAAGAATTGGTTTGCCGAAACTAGTGAGAGAATGGTGGTAACTAAATCTGATAAAGTCTTTTGTGTGTCAAAAACTTTGAAGGACTATTATTTAAAAAAATATAATTTGAGTGAAGAAAAGTTTAGTGTTTTTCCTGGTGCTGCAGATTCAGAACTATTTTTTTATGATGAAAGCTTAAGGAATAATATTCGTAATGAATTAGATCTTAATTCAAATGAAATTTTAATTGTTTATTCTGGAAGATTAGAAATGAAATGGGAAATACCCGATAAAATAATTTCCTTTTTTAAAGATCTACATATTAAAAATCCAATGTTTAGACTTTTACTTGTCACGCCAGATGTTACTTTAGCAAATAAATTAATTAAGGAACAGAAGCTGGAAGATGTTACTTTTGTTAAAAAAGTTGAACTTATCGACGTTAATAAATACCTTAATGCTGCTGATGTAGGTTTGTTATTAAGAGAAGATATTCCTATGAATAATGTAGCCTCACCAACAAAATTTGCAGAATATTTAATGTCAGGACTTCCTGTAATTATTAGTCATGGTATTTGTGATTTCGCTGCTGATGTTCATAAAACTAAATATGGTGTTGTTGTATCTGGTTTAGATGAAATTACTTCAATAGAGTATGATAACTTATTGAAATCATTGACCATAGATAGAAATCAAATAGCAACTTGGGGTTTAGAATGCCTTTCGAAAGAATCTTTCATAAAAAAATATGTTAGTATCTTAGAAGAAATATAAAAACTAAGACCGTTGCAAAAGCTATTTTTACAAAGAAGTATGACGCTCGATAAAAAGTTACCCCACAGTAAACCTTTGTTTATGAGGACTTAAATTTTTAGAGAAGGAAGTAATTCGAAGTAAAAAAGCTTTAAACCTTAATTTTGCTCAATATTGCAACAGTCTTAAACTATTTATTACTATAGGTGGGTTCTAAAAATATGTTTTTTTAGAATTAACCACTTCTTGATATTGACAGATAGTAGTCAATAATCTTATAAAATAATTTAATGTATTAATGTGAAATGTGCGGAATAGCAGGTAAAATATTTTTTGATAAAGACAAAAAAGTATCTTTAAATGAATTAAAGAAAATGTCAGATGTTATCTCACATCGTGGACCAGATGATGAAGGACATTACATCAATAATAATGTTGGATTAGGTTTTAGAAGATTAAGTATAATTGATTTACATACAGGTCATCAACCCTTGTCGAATGAAAACGGTACATTGTGGATAACTTTTAATGGAGAAATTTACAATTTTCAGGAACAACGTACAGCATTAGAAAAAAAAGGATACAACTTTAAAACAAATACAGATACAGAAGTTATAGTCAATTTATATCAAGAATATGGTGAAAATTGTGTTGACTATTTACGAGGGATGTTTGCTTTTGTAATTTGGGATGATAATAAAAAACAACTTTTTGGAGCTAGAGATAGATTTGGTATTAAACCATTTCATTATTATATAGATAATGAAAAATTTGTTTGGGGGTCTGAAATGAAATCCATTACTGCTTCTGATGATGTAAAAAAAGATATTAATTTAGAATCATTAGATTACTATTTTGCTTATGGATATACACCTAGAGCTCAATCTATTTATAATCAAATTGAAAAATTAAAACCTGGACATTCCTTTATTTTTAAACCTTTTGAAAAAGAAAAACTAATCATTAAAAAGTACTGGGAAGTCTATTATAATCCCGATTATTCAAAATCAGAAAGCTATTGGAAAGAAGCGATGTTTGAGTCACTTAGTGAAGCAGTAAAAATGAGAATGATAAGTGATGTGCCCTTAGGCGCGTTTTTAAGTGGAGGTGTAGATTCAAGCACAGTTGTAGCCTTAATGGCATTAAATTCAAATCAACCTATAAAAACCTTTTCTATTGGTTTTAAAGAAGAAAAATATAATGAATTAAAATATGCCCGCTTAATAGCTGATACATACAATACAGATCATCATGAATTTATTGTAGAACCACAATCAATTGAATTATTACCAGATTTAGTTAGAGCATATGATGAACCATTTGCAGATAGTTCAGCTATACCCACTTATTATGTTTCAAAATATACAAGAGAGCATGTTACCGTAGCTCTTTCAGGAGATGGAGGAGATGAACTTTTTGCAGGCTATGGTTCTTATGATAAAATGATGATGTTAAATAAAAAGAAATTATATCCTAAATCTCTATTTTCTGCGATTAATAAAATGTTGCCTGACCATATGTATGGTAAAGGAATGAGTTATTATCTCTCAAAAAATAAAGACGCTATTGGAGCCTATTTTTGCTTATGGAAAGATTATGAGAGACGAAAAGTATTCTTACCCGAAATTCAATCAAAATTAGAAGGTAATTCTTCTGAAAATATAAAGATTAAGCTTATAAATGAAGCCTCAGGTAATTTTTTATCCAAAATGCAACAATTAGATATGCAAACGTATATGGTTGATGATATTTTAACAAAAGTAGATAGAGCTTCAATGATGAATTCTTTAGAAGCTAGAGTACCATTGTTGGATCATAAGTTTGCAGAATTAAGTTTTAATATACCTTCTGAATTTAAAATGAAAGGAAATATAAAAAAATATATTTTAAAAGAAACCTTTAAAGAAATTTTGCCTCCAGGAATAATATCTCATAAAAAACAAGGGTTTGCTGTACCATTAAGTATTTGGTTTAAAGGAAACCTTAAAGATTATGCTAACGACTCCTTAAGAAACAGCAAGACTTTATATAATTTTCTTGAAAAAAAACATGTAGAAATGATTTTAAATAATCATCAAAAAGGAATGAGAGATTATAGTGAAAAAATTTGGACTCTACTCTTTTTAAATGAATGGTTAAATCAAAATAATAATTAAATGAAAATTCTCTACATTATAGAATCATTACGATCAGGAGGTAAAGAAAGGAGATTAGTTTCTTTAATAAAAGAACTAAAATTAAAAAATAATTTTGAAATAGAAATAATAATATTATCAGATAATATACACTATAAAGAAATATACGATTTGAATATAAAAATTCATTTTTTAAAAAGGAATATTAAAAAAGATTTGAAACTTATATTTAAATTTAATACAATTTTAAAAAAAATCAAACCAAATATAGTTCATTGTTGGGATAATATAGCAGCGATTCATTTTGGTCCAATTTGTAAATTAAAAAGTATCCCATTTATTAACTCAATGATTTCTACCGCTCCACCAAAATTACCTCTTTTTTCTAAAAGATTAATATCAAATGCAATTTCATATCCTTTTAGTGATGTTATTTTAACAAACTCTAAAGCTGGATTAAACTCTTTTAGAGTTCCTGATAACAAAAAAAAGTTTATTTATAATGGTTTTGATTTCAATAGAGTAAAGGTCAAAAAATTAAAAGAATTAGTCAAAAAAGAACTTAGTATTAAATCTGAAAAAGTAATAGGTATGACAGCCTCATTTTCAGATAAAAAAGATTACTCA
>JAKITG010000031.1 GCA_021648195.1 Flavobacteriaceae bacterium
TTTTAGGTTTTACTTTTTAATAGAATAATAATTATGTCTTTATGTCAGATAGGCGTTTCATTTTTTTTCTTGATAAAAAAACGAAACAAAAAAATTAAGGCTTGCAATAATTTAATAACCTAAACTTCATAAAAACTAAGTGTAGTCGAGTGATTTTCGAGCAAGCTCTCAGCTTCTTGGTTTTACTAAGTTTTTATTTTATTTAGAACATTAAATTCTTGAAGGCTATCCCATCAAATAATTTCTCCATTATATTTGTGGTAGTAGCTCTTTTTTATTAGTGATTATTCAAAAATAAGGTAAACAAATTATTTTAATATTTTTATTTTTTTTAGACCTAGTAGGTTTTTAAAGTCTACTAGGTTTAATTATAAGCTTTAGAAATTTAATATTATGAGGAACAATCAAAATATTTCTTATAAATCAAATTTATACTTTAAACCACCAAATACTT
Source organism: Flavobacteriaceae bacterium (assembly GCA_021648195.1). Lineage (GTDB taxonomy): Bacteria > Bacteroidota > Bacteroidia > Flavobacteriales > Flavobacteriaceae > Lutimonas. The sequence goes on from JAKITG010000031.1 coordinate 455, forward strand.
GAAACCCTTGTACTCTAAAATTTGTATATTCTTGATAATTGATATTTAGTAAATTATTTAAATTAATAAATACTGAAATTCTATCATTGAGGTTGTAGAATCCTTGAACATTGATATCAAAATAGGAGGAATTGGTAATTAATTCTGAAGAGGCTAGCAATACTTTTAATTCATCTTTTCGTTCGCTTGCAAAAAAGAAATCAGCACCTGCACTCCATTTGGGAGTTGTATATCTTGCAATTAATGTTGATTTTAATTTTGGTAAATTCCAAGCATAATTTTCAGCATCTAAATTATAAGAATTAAACTCAATGTTTCCACCAAACTTAATGTTTTGATCAAAATCAAAAATTACTTCGGCACTTGCATGAATTGTACTTACGTCATCATAAATAACTTGAAAAGAATTACCAGCTTCATACCCTTTTTGTACTTCAATACTGCCATTAGTTTTTGCAGGATTTAATTTAAAAAGAGGCTTGTCAATTTCATTACCATAGGCAATTTTTGCATCAAAATTAATATTTGAATTTAGTAATCCTTTAATTCCTACATAGCCATTATACTGTTGGCTAGTTCTTTTCATATTTAATGTTGGTGATACAAAAGGGTTTTCGTTTACAAAATTTTTATATGAATTTTGTTCTAAATCACCTGTTACACCAACATAAGCAATTAAGGTTTCATTTACTACTTTGTAGGATGCTGTAACATTTGGATAGATGAAAAATTTACTTTTTTGATTTTCAGCATTTGTTAAACTGTAATAAAATCGTCCACCAATATTTATGGTAAGATTGTCTCGTAAAACTTCAAAATTTGGACTTAAACCAATATTAAAAAAGGTGTATTCAATATTGTTTGTTGAGGTGTAGCTTTGCTCAAAAAGACCTCCTAAAAAATCAAAAGATAATTCGGCAGATAACATTTCTTGCCCAATTGGAAAATCAAAAAGCCCACTTATAAAGCCGTTAATTTCTTTACTTTTATGTTTATCAGAAAAGCTACTAAATTTTGATTTACCTTTATGAAGTATAGCGTTAAAAAATTCTATTTCGCCACCTAGATAAAACTCTGTATAAGCCTGTTTTTCGTCTATTGATTCGATAACATTATTACTAAAATTTATTTCTGGAGTTAAGCCATACCAATTGTTTGCCAAATGATTAAAACCTCCATCAGTTTGCCATTTGAAGTTTCGTTCTGTTTGTTTAAAAAATAAATCGATGTTTAAATCTAAAAAATTATCATCAAGTTTTACGTTTTTTATTCTTCCTCCTGAAGAATGAAAATCTAAAAATCCTCCAAAATCATTATAACTTGAATTGTTTCCATGAATAAAGGCTTCAACAATGGGTGTACTGTAATTTCCATAACCAGCAGAAATATAATTGTTGTAAATATACTCTTTTGGTGCTCTTTTTATTGTTTTTGCTTTTCCTTTAGCTGGAGTAAATGTAGAAGCAACGGGTATAGAATTAATGGAATATTCTATATCTTTTTTTGCGAGTTCAATGGAATCAATTTTAGGACCAATTTTAATTTTATATGCGTCGGATACTGTTGGAGTGAAAGGTTTCACTACAGTAATTTCTTGGGTATCTAGTTCTTCTTTGTCTTTCTTTTGAGAAAAAATGATTCCGCTTAGCAATAAAAAAATAAATAAAATTATATGCTTTTTCACTCTTTTAAAATTTAATACTCGTTTTACTATTCTTTTATAACCAATTAATTAACCACCGATAATTACCGACGAATTTGTTTTCGCTTCTTTGCTTTTTATTTTATTTAGTTCAGATCTAGCTTCGCCAACAATATCTGAATAATTAGAAAACTTATTAATTACGCTTTCTAAAATGTAAGTGGCTTGATAGGCGTCTTTTAATTCATAAAAATTCTTTGCCATAATTATCAAACCTTTTCCTGCCCAATATTCATACGATGAAAAATCAGAAGCTAATTTTTGTGTAGCAACATTTGATAATTTGTAATTTCCATCTTTGTTTTTGAAATATGCATCGTAATAAATAGCTTCAGCTTTTAACTCACCTATTGCAGATTCTTCAACAATTTTAAAAGCATCTTGTGCCTTATAAAAATCATTGGTTTCAAATGCTGATCGGGCAATAATAATTTGTGCATCAGATTTTATTTTACTTTCTAATTTGTTTTTTTGCAAAACAATTTCGGCATATTCAACGGCTTTTTCATAATTTTTTAATGCGTAATTACCTTTCATTAAGTTACTTTGAGCAAAGGTTATATTTTTGTCAGAATCGGCTTGTAATTCTAGCTTCTTTAAGATTTTAATACCGTTTTCCCAATCTTCTTTTTTTAAGTAGTAATATGCCAGTTGTACTAGAGATCGTTCGGTATATTGATTCCTTTCTTGCGCTGTAATAAAGCTATAATGTGGTACAGATTTTTTTATTTGTTTTTGATTATTATATGTTTCGGCTAAATAAAAATTTGATGGCAAGACGTTTGATCCATTTGGAAATCGAGTTAAATATTTTTGGAATGCAACAATTGCTTTTTTGTAATCATTTTTCAAATATAATTGTTCTGCTGATTGATACATTGTGTTGTCTAAATCATCATCTGAAATGCTTACATAATCAATTCCTTTTATAAATTTTTCATATTCATCAACTCTACCTAAATCAATATAAATTTGTTTGGCATTGGCAATTCCTTCTTTAGCTTCGGCAGTACCTGGATAATTTTTTACAATAGTTTTATACTTATTTAATGCTTCGTTATTTTTATCATTATTGTAATAAATTAAACCTTGTTTTAAAAGTGATTTTGGAACAAGGGAGCTCATTTTATAATTTTTTATTACATCGTCGTAAGCTTTTAATGCTTTTGTAATTTGATTTTTCTTTACATACGAATTTCCCAGTTCATAATAGGCATCATCACGTAAAGTAGATTTTAAATTGTATTGGGTAAAATCTTGCAACGTTTTAATTTTATTATCCATTTCGCCCATAAAACCGTAACACATTGCCATTTGAAATTGAGCATAATCTGTATCAATATTATTGGCATCAACTACTTTTTGGTAAGGTTTAATAGCTTTATAATAATCGCTTAAAGCATAATAACAATCACCTAGGCGTACATAACTATCAATTAATTGTTCTTTATTAGAAGGGTTTGATTCGGCAAATAAATTAAATGAACCTCCTGCATTGCTATAATCTTTTAATTTAAAATAAGTGTATGCTGTATTGTAATCTATAATTTTTGATTCACTTACCTTACTAGCTTCTGGCAGATTTTTGAAATTTTTAAATCCGTTTAAAGCTTTTTTATAATTTGCTAATCTGTAATTTGATTCAGCTTTCCAAAAGGTAGCTTTTGCTTTGTAGTTTAAATCTGGCGTTGATGATAATGATAAATTAAAATTGTTGATTGCCTTTTCATATTGATCAGAATTAAATAACTGAATTCCATATAAATAAGTTACTTTTTGATAATTTTCATTGGTTTTAGATTTTTTGTTTTCACTTAAATACTTTATGGCTTCCTCATAATTACTAGAGGTTATAAAAGCACTAATTAATAAGTCATTTATTTCTTTACTATCTGCATTATCTGGATAAGCAATAAGATATTCTTGAATAATTTTTGAAGCGCTTTTGTATGGATTTCCAATTTCATAACTCAATTTTGCATAATTCAACCAAGCATCTTTTTTAATAGCTAAATCAAAATTCATTTGCTTAGCATTTCTAAAAGCATTGAGTGCTTCTTGTTTTTTGTCGCTTTTCAAATAGCATTCGGCTAGATGATAATATGCATTTTGTGAAACAGAATTATTTCCATCAATTATTTTTGTAAACCAAAGCATTGCGTTTTCATAGTCTTTTTGCATATAATATGCATAACCCAATTGGTAGTAATCGGTGTTATTCCATTTCCCTTTTTTCCCTTTATAATCTAATAAATAATTTACTGCATTATCATAATCATTTAAATTGAAATAGCTTTCACCTATTATTTTTGATATTTCAGAATGTTGAAGTCCGCGAGATTTTTTTAAAAGTGGAGTGGCTGTATCTATCGCTTCTTGAAATTTACCTGTTTTAAATTTGATATTGGCTAGGTAATATGGAATGTCATCATTTTCATTTTCTACCTGACTTAAATATTTATCGGCGCTATCAAAATCATCATCTTTATATGCCATATAGCCATAATAATATTTGGCTTGAGAGCCATAAGTTGGCGAGTTTAACAAACGTGAAAAATATGTTTTTGATCGAGCATAGCTTCCAACTGCATATAGGCTGTACCCATTTTTAAAAGCAAATTCTTCATTGTTAAAATTATTTAAAGTTGACTCATCAACTTTTGAAAACCATTTTAATGCATAAGCATACCTTCCGTTGTTAAAATAATAATCGCCTACTTCTAAATAGGCTGTGTTACGCTTGGTACTTGTTGGGTATTTTTCAAAAAAATCTTTCATTAATTGATCGGCGTCATTTTGAGCTAATCGTATGGCACTAAAAGCATTGTAATAATAACATCTTGCTTTTAGTTCGGAACCATCATCAAACTGCCCCCATATTTTTCTAAATAGCGTTTGTGCTGCGCGATAATTTTTATTTTTATAAAGTTCAACAGCTCGGTTATATTCAACCAAATCATTAGTATATATTTTTGATTTTTGGGCAAAAGATGTCCAAAAAGAGGCTAATAAAAGGAATACAAATAAATATTTGTTTATTTTCATATCTATTATTTTTTTAACGGTAATATGTTGTCTGTCTGCCTCAGGCAGATTTGCTCCCAAAACATTGGGAATCATTATCCTTTAGTGATAAAAATTTCACACACTCGTTTCATCTTAAAATGGTATATTTTGTTAATTCAAAAATACTACTATACATTATTAAGCAACGCAAAAATCATGTTAAATTGTTAAATTGTTCATTAGTTGTATAGATTGTTGAAAAGTATTATTTTCCTTATTCATTTACACAATTTAAGACCGTTGCAATATTGAATAAAATTAAGGTTTAAAGCTTTTTTACTTCGAGTTACTTCCTTCTCTAAAAATTAACTGCAATATAAAAATTATTCACCCGCTTACTATATCCGTATATAAATATAGTAAGCGGGTGAATGACTAATTTTGTTTATTTTTTTACTTCGAATTACTTCTTTCTCTAAAAATTTAAGTCCTCATAAACAAAGGTTTATTGTGGGTTAAATTTTTATCGAGCATTGTACTTCTTTGTTAAAATAGCTTTTGCAATGGTCTTAATTTGTATGCTAAATTTCAAAAAATTGGAAATAAAGTTATTTTTTTGAATTGCTAATTTTCTTTTTTCTATAAAAACAATAGAAAAATAAGGTGAAAAAAGAAATAATTTTTTAGAACCTACCTTTAATTTTTAAACAGTAAATTTGTAATTATTAAATCGATATAATTTCTTAAAATGCTTCAATTAAAAGACGTTTCTATTTTTCAAAGAGAGAATTTAATTTTATCTAATGTTAATTTAAATATTAAAAAAGGTGAATTTAATTATGTAATTGGAAAAACTGGAAGTGGAAAAAGTAGTTTGATGAAAACTTTATATGCAGATTTGCCTTTACAGGAAGGTGAAGGTTCTATAGTTGAATTCAATTTAAAAACCTTAAAGGAAAATGAAATTCCATTTTTACGCCGAAAAATAGGTATTGTTTTTCAAGATTTTAAATTATTGAATGACAGAACAGTTTTTGATAACTTATTGTTTGTTTTAAAAGCAACAGGCTGGAAAGATAAATCAGAAATTAAAGAAAAAATTAATGATGTTTTATCAAAAGTAGATATGAAAAGTAAAGGATTTAAAATGCCATATCAACTTTCTGGAGGAGAACAACAACGAATAGCTATCGCTCGAGCACTTTTAAATAATCCAGAAATGATTTTAGCTGATGAACCCACGGGTAACTTAGACCCGAAAACTTCTGTTGAAATAATGAATGTTTTAGAAGATATCAATAAAGGAGGTATTACAATTTTAATGGCAACCCATGATTATGCTTTGATACTAAAATTTCCACATAAAACACTTAAATGTGAAGGAAGTAAAGTTTTTGAAGTTGTATAAAACTTATGCTTTCAGTATTAATCCCTACATATAATTATGTTGTAGTTACTTTAGTGAAATCACTTCACAAACAACTAAAGAGACAAGATATTTCTTTTGAAATTATTTGTTTTGATAATGGTTCAAAATCAAAAACTAATATAGAAAATGAACAGATTAACACTATTGATTCTTGCCTTTTTGTATCATTAGAAAAGAATGGAGGCAGAAGTAAAATTAGAAATTTATTAGCCGAAAAGACAAAGTATAATTGGTTGCTTTTTTTAGATGCAGATGTACTTCCTGTTTCTAAAAATTTTATAAATAATTATTTAAAATTTGCTAAAATAAATAATCCAAGTATTATTTATGGAGGATTAAAATACGATGATAAAAAACCTTCTGATGATAAATTACTCCGTTGGGTTTATGGTAGAGACAGGGAGGAAGTTTCTTTAAAAACAAGAAAATTAGATTCTACTATACACTTTTCTTCTGCAAATTTTTTAATTGATAAAGGTATGTTTCAAAAAAATAAATTTGATGAATCATTAGTTGAATACGGACATGAAGACACTCTTTTTGCTATAAATTTAAAAAGAAATAACAGATCCATTATACAAATCGATAATCCAGTATATCATTTGGGATTAGATAAAACAGAACAGTTTATTGTAAAAACTAAAGATTCAATAAAAAATTTATTGTCTTTACAAAATCAGAAAAAAATAAGTTTTAAAGAAAATAAACTATTGAAAAGCTTTGAAGATTTAAAAAGGATTAGAATGAATCATGCGTTTTCATCTTTGTTTAAATTTTTTTCAAAAAGGATGGAGCAAAATTTACATTCAAAAAAACCTTCTGTTTTTATATATAATTTATATAAACTAGGATATATATGTACAATTTCTAAAAAATAAATTTTTATTCCCACTCCCGAAACTTCTGGAGGCTTAATACTCTAACGCTTGCGTCGAAATGTAAAAAATGAATTCCTTTTAAATACCTCGTGGGGCTTGCCCCAAGGTAGTTTACTTAAGATTTAAGTAAATTTCTTTTAGCTTTTCAACTTCACTTTCCCAAGTGTATTTTTTAGAGGCTATTTTTAAATTTTCTTTATAAATATTATATTGTTCTTGATTGGCAAAAATAGTATTAACAATTTCGGCTAATTTTTTTGGATTATGTGTATCAGTTACATACCCAATATTATTTTTACTTACTAAATTGGCAATAATTTCTCTATTCGAAGTCAGTATTGGAATTTGGCATTGTATATAATCAAATACTTTATTGGGTAAACTATACTCATAATTTAAGCTAGTATTTTTATCTAATGATAATCCCAAATCTGCAATTTTAGTATATTCTAAAAGTTCATTATAGGTAATTTTATCTTTTATAAAAACAGTATCATTAAGCTTATAGTTTGTTCTTAATGCTTTTAATTTGTCAAATACATCACCACTTCCTATAATGTATAAAATGGAATTATCTACATATTGCATCATGGCTACAGCTTCTTCTGCGCCTCTATCAACATTGATACCGCTACCTTGTAAAATCAACATTTTTTTATTGCCTTTTATCTTTTGAGAAAATTTAGTGTTAATATTTTTGTTTTGAAGTTTTGGAGCAATATTTCTGATAATCTTTACAGGAACTTTATATTTTTCAGTATAAATTTTTGCAATTTTTAGATTTACAGTATATACATTTTTAAGTTTTGGAAAGATATATTTTTCAATATGTAACCAAAAATTTCTAATTTTAGGACGAGAAGTTAATTCTATAACTTCAGTAAATAATTCATGACTGTCATAAACTAGTTTTTTAGATTGTAATTTACTAATCAAATAATTAGGCAATAAAGTATCTAAATCATTAGACAAAAGAATATCTTTTTTTAGAAAAAGAAGTTTAAAAAATAATCGAATATTATATTCAGCATAAAACAAAAAACTTTTTTTAAAAAGAATTTTCATTCTTATCGTTTTGTAATCTCTTTTTAAAGGCAAGCTATTAGGTAATAGTCGCCCAATTAAAATAATTTCAAAATTTAATTTGAGAAGTGCTTCACAACTTTTTTTAACACGCTGATCTGTTACTAAATCATTTGTTACTGAAATTAATATTTTCTGCAATTTTTTTACTTTAAAAATGTTATCTATATAAATTTTGTTAAAAACATTATATTTGCTAATCTAACTAAAATACATCTTAGATGTATTATTTTAATCTACAAAAGTACACTTATGAATATGAGTAACCCTGAAGATCAAAAAAATTGGTATGCAATTTTTACTAAGCCAAGAGCTGAAAAAAAAGTACATCAAAGAATGTTAGAAAGTGATATAGAAGCTTTTTTACCTTTGGTGAAAACGGTTAGGCAATGGAGTGATCGTAAGAAGACTATTCAAGTTCCTTTAATATCTTCATATGTATTTGTTCATATGCTTGAAAAAAATTTATATACAACCTTACCAATTCACGGAACAGTTAATGTTTTAAAACACCTCGGTAAACCTGCAAAAGTAAAGGGTATTGAAATTGAAAACTTAAAAATTTTAAGTGACAGTAACGAAAATTTTGAGCTTGATTATTCAATTAAAATTTTAAAAGGTGAAATAGTTGAAGTAACAAAAGGTCCTTTTATGGGCTTGATAGCAACTTGTGAGAAGACAAGTGGAAATCACCGAGTGGTAGTTAAAATAGACTCTTTAGGGAGTTGCATTGTAATCAATGTTCCTTTAAGTTATCTAAGAAAGATTGAGAATACTGTTCTTATTTAATGAAGAAAAAATGATAAATATCTAAAATAAAAGAATATTAGTTATTAGAGGGGCTAAATTTATAGATTCAAACCTTTGTGAAGTTTTATTGCAAAAATAAAAAAATTTGTTTGGATAATTTCTCTACTGGGAAATGAGAAAATACTCCTAGTTCATTAGTATCTATTAAAAAAGCAAAGAAACTATTAGAATATAACCCATTGTATTCATTAAAAAAAGGTTTAGAGGAAACTACTAAGTAATATTGAGAAATTTAAAATAGAATAAAAAAATGAACTTAACAGTTATTGGAACCGGATATGTAGGTTTAGTTACAGGAGCTTGTTTTTCAGAAATGGGAAATAATGTTACTTGTATTGATGTTGATATAAAGAAAATTAAAAATTTAAAAAAAGGAATTATTCCAATTTACGAACCTGGTTTAGAGGATATTGTATTGAAAAATGTAAAAAATAATAGTTTACACTTTAGTACCAAACTTAGTGATGGGCTATCAAATGCTGATATAGCATTTATTGCTGTTGGAACTCCAATGGGAGATGATGGTTCTGCCGATTTACAATATGTTTTACAAGTTGCTAAACAGTTAGGTCAAGAAATGCAAAAGCCATTAATTGTTGTTGATAAATCAACCGTTCCAATAGGTACAGGAGATAAAGTTGCTGCAGTAATTCAAAAAGAGTTAGATAAAAGAGGAGTAAATATTGATTTTCATATAGTTTCTAATCCAGAATTTTTAAAAGAAGGAGCAGCAGTTCAAGATTTTATGAAACCAGATCGAATTGTAATTGGAGCAAAAAGCGATATAGCTTTTGACAAAATGAAAGATTTATATGCACCTTTTACACATAATCATGACCGAATAATAACCATGGACATTCGTTCGGCAGAAATGACTAAATATGTTGCAAATGCTATGTTGGCAACAAAAATTTCATTTATGAACGAAGTTGCCAATATTTGTGAATTGGTGGGTGCAGATGTAAATCAAGTTAGAATTGGAATAGGTTCTGACTCCAGAATTGGATATAGTTTTATTTATCCAGGAAGTGGATACGGAGGTTCTTGTTTCCCAAAAGATGTAAAGGCATTGAAAAAAATTGCTGAAGAAAATGGATATAAAGCTAATTTAATTTCATCGGTTGAAAAAGTAAATGATCGTCAAAAAATGGTTATAGCCAATAAGGTTGTTAAACGATTTGGGCAAGATTTATCAGGAAAAACTTTTGCAATATGGGGTTTGGCATTTAAACCTGGAACAGATGATATGAGAGAAGCTCCAGCAATATATACTATAAAAGATTTGGTAAAAAGAGGAGCAAAAGTAAAAGCTTACGATCCAAAGGCAATTGAAGAAGCAAAATCTTTTTACTTAAAAGATATTAAAGGTATTACTTATTTTAACTCTAAATATGAAACTTTAGAAAATGTAGATGCCATGATATTATTAACTGAATGGAAAGAGTTTCGTTCCCCAAATTTTGAAGAACTTAAATTACAAATGAAAAATTCTATTATTTTTGATGGAAGAAATCAATACAGTAATTTAAATTTAGAGAAAAAAGGATTTGAATACTATCAAATAGGGAAAAAAGCTTAAAATGAAATTGCAAACTTACTAAAAAATTTAACATTTTAAAATAAAAAGGTATATTTGCAAAAAAATAATCATTATGAAAAAAATTGCAACCATTATTTTAATTACAGTCCTTATGGCATCTTGTGCTTCACGTGAAGAAGTTGTTTACTTTAATGGTATAAATGGCTCTAACAATTCTATAGGTTTAGATAGTTACTCTCCAACATATCATATTGATGATGAGTTAATTATAATTATTAATGCTTTAGATCCAGAAGCAGCGAGACCTTTTAATTTAACCGCAATTGCATTTTCTGATAATACTCTTGATGGAAGAGGAAGAGAAAGAATACAAACTTATATTGTTGACTTTGAAGGAAATGTTGATTTTCCAGTTTTAGGTAAAATTAAATTATCAGGTTTAAATAGACAACAAGCTACAAAGCTAATTGAAAATAAGTTGGTGGACTATTTAAAAGCCCCAATAGTAAGTATTAAAACTGTAAATTATAAAGTTACTGTATTAGGTGAAGTTTCAAGACCAGGAACTTATACTGCAACAAACGAAAGAATTACTTTGCTTGAAGCAATAGCAATGGCAGGAGATTTAACCATTTATGGACAAAGAGAAAACGTATTGGTTATTCAAGACTATGATGGCAAAAAAACCTATACTAGAGTAAACTTAAAATCAAACGAACTATTTAGTTCTCCAGTTTATTATTTATCACAAAATGATGTGATTTATGTTGAGCCCAATAAAACAAGAGCAAAAGCCTCTTCTATTGGAGCAGGAACAGGAGTGGTATTTTCTGCATTAGGTTTACTAGTATCTGTGATTACACTTGTTTCTATAATAGTTTTAAATACAGATTAATTAGAAGTTATTATAATTAAATTTTTAAAACGGAGAATGAATTTATTTCCCGTTTTTTTTATACCTAATTTCAATTGTAATTTCTGCAAATTGTCTAAACATTTCCATAACACCACAATAACGATCTACTGATAGTTTTACCGCTTTGTCTATTTTGTCTTTTTTAAAATCTAAACCATAAAAATTATAGATAACTTTTACTTTATCATAAAACTTAGGATGCTCATCAGTTAAACTTGCCTCAATATCAATAGTGAATTCATCTACCTCAGCTCTCATTTTTTTTAAAAGCGATACAACATCTAACCCAGAACATCCTGCTAAAGCAGATAACATTAATGATTTTGGTCTATACCCTTTTCCTTCTCCTCCGCTTTCTATTCCTGCATCAATCATTAAATCACCACCTTGATTGGTAGATTCAAATTGCATCTTGCTTTTCCATGTTGTTTTTACCTTGTTTATCATAATTTTTCCTTTAAAATAATGGTTAATTTTTCTAAATCTTCTTTAGTGTGATTTGCCGTGATTACAATTCTATTTAGATAGTTTTTATAGGTTGGATATTTAAATTGAGTAATCATTATTTTATCTTTTAATAAGGTTGCAAAAACAGAATTATCATTACTATAAATTACAGGGTAATTCTTATTGAAATTATATTTTTTAGTATAGCTTAACTTTTTATTTATAAAATCTAAATTTGATTTTAATTTAAGTCGCTGTGTTTTATATAAATTTTGAGCCTGAATATAAGTTTCTAAATATGCAGGATTTGCTCCCGATGCAGCTATAAAATTAGCTTCTTTTTTTAATGCTTCAATAAATTTTTTATCAGCCGAAATAATTCCCATAGATAAACCTAAAGCTTTCCCTAAAGAAGAAACCATAATTTTTCTATATATATTATTATTTTGAACCGTATGAAATATCCCTCTACCATTTTCCCCAACAACTCCTAAACTATGTGATTCATCTATAACAAGCGTAATTTTCTTGCTTGAAGAAATCTTATTTAAAAAATCAAATGAAGTTGGTGTAACTTCAAGTGATAAGACTGCATCAGCTGTAATTACTACTTCCTCAATAGTATTATTTTGAAGGTTTGGATGTAGTTTTCCATCAACAAATAATGGTAAACTATTTGGAGTTAAAATAGCAGGGTGTGCTTTTGGATAATGAAAAAATAATTTTATGGTTTTAGATAAAAAATCAAGGGTAAATTTTCCTGCTAACATTCCAGAGGAAATTGCCAACGAGGCTTCCGAATTTATATGTTGAGAAAAAAGCTGTTCGAATTGATTGTAAATAGATAATTTTATATTGGAATTTCGCGAACTCCCATAAGCAGTACCCCACTTTTTTAAACTAGTGATTAGTATATTTTGAAATTCATTATTAGTAGCGATTCCTAAATAAGAAGTCCCTCCAAAATATAAATGTTTTTTGCCTTCTACTGTAATTATTCTATCTGGAAAACTTTCTATTATCATAAATAATTAAATTCTAGCCCTTCTCTTTGGGAAGGGTTGAGGTAGGATTTAACTCAACACCTGTACCATTCAATTCGCTATAAGTAATTATGCCATTATTAATAATTACACCTTTTGCTATATCTTGCGATAATAATAGTGCACCATCCATATCTACATAATCTAATAAGGGTAATAAATGTGCAATAGCCGATATTCCTACAGAAGATTCGGTCATACAACCTACCATTGTTTTCATTTGCAATTTTTTGGCTTTTAATAGCATTCGTTTGGCTGAAGTAAGCCCTCCACATTTTACTAATTTTACATTAATTCCATGAAAATGGTTGTAACATTTTTCAATATCCGTTTCTATTAAACAACTTTCGTCAGCAATGATGGGTAATGCTGATTTCAAAAAAACCTCTTTTTGCCCATACCAATCATCCGCTTTTAAAGGTTGCTCAATAAATTCAACACCTAATTTTTTTAATTCTATGGCATTTTTTATTGTTTCGTCAACACCCCAAGCACAATTTGCGTCAATTCTAAATATTGCTTGGGTATGTTTTCTAAGTTCTTGTATGATTTGTAGATCTTCAGAGGTCCCTAGTTTTATTTTATAAATAGGCCAAGGTTTTTCCTTTAATTTAGCAATCATTTTATCTATAGAATCAATCCCAATGGTATAATTTGTTTTTGGATTGTTTTTTATTGAAAAGCCCCAATATTCATATAATTTTATTCCTTTTTTACGAGTATATAAGTCGGTATAAGCAAGATCTAAAGCACATAAAGCAAACATATTATGTTGTAACCGAGGATATATCAATTTCCAAAAATCTTCTGGACTTGTATTTTCTGTAGTTTCAATAATACTTTTTATGGATAATAAATCATCCTTCATTTTTTGAATGGTAATTCCGTAATACGGATTTGAAGTAGCCTCTCCATAGCCAGAAAATTTACCACTTTTAAGTTCAACAATTAAAGTAGGTTGTGAATCATACGATTCTCTTGAAATGGTAAATGTATGTTTTAATTTAAGCTGAAAAGATTTTAATATGAGTTGCATAAAATTGTATAAATAGGTTGTAAATCTACTAAAAAATGCAATAAAAACTTTAACTATTATTGTATTTTGTAAATTGGTGTTTTATATTTTTTAATTTAACACTTATTTATACCAAAACCTTAATTATGCCATTAGTAACACCTCTTTTACCAGATCATAATCTAGAAACTAAAAAACTTGCCAGTTTTTTTAATGAAACTTTAGGGTTTTGTCCAAATTCTGTACTCACCATGCAACGCAGACCAGCTATTAGTAAAGCATTTATCAACTTGAATAAAGCGGTAATGACAAATGAAGGTCGAGTAACTTCAGCTTTAAAACGAATGATTGCTTGGGTGAGTAGTAATACTACTGGTTGTAGATATTGTCAAGCTCATGCCATTAGAGCTGCCGAACGTTATGGGGCAGAGCAAGAACAATTAGATAATATTTGGGAATACCGTACTCATAGTGCATTCAATGATGCCGAACGTACCGCTTTAGATTTTTCATTGGCTGCTTCTCAAATCCCTAATAATGTTAATGAAGATATGAAAAAACGTTTGTACGAACATTGGAATGAAGGCGAAATTGTAGAAATGTTAGGTGTAATTTCTCTTTTTGGATATTTAAATAGATGGAATGATTCTATGGGAACTTCCATTGAAAATGGAGCCATTGAAAGTGGTAAACAGTATTTAGGGAAACATGGTTGGAAAAAAGGGAAACATAGTAGTTAGACATTAGACTGTTTCGCTTTTAGATACTTATGTTATTGTAAGAAATAACCGAAGCAGTCCATTTTTTGATATTGATGTGAATAGAAGACCGTTGCAATATTGAACAAAATTAAGATTTAAAGCTTTTTTACTTCGAATTACTTCCTTCTCTAAAAATTAACTGCAATATAAAAATTATTCACCCGCTTACTATATCCGTAATAGATATAGTAAGCGGGTGAATGACTAATTTTGTTTATTTT
>JAKITG010000032.1 GCA_021648195.1 Flavobacteriaceae bacterium
TTACTAATGCGAATTTCGGAAGAAGATTTTGATAAAGTTATTGAAGTAAATTTAAAATCGGTATTTAATTTAACTAAAGCTGTAATTCGCCCTATGATGAAACAACGTGAAGGCTCAATTATAAACATGAGTTCGGTAGTTGGTGTAAAAGGAAATGCGGGACAAACTAATTATGCAGCTTCAAAAGCAGGAATACTAGGGTTTACCAAGTCGGTTGCTTTAGAATTAGGTTCTAGAAATATTCGCTGTAATGCTATTGCTCCTGGCTTTATTGAAACAGAAATGACTGCAAAATTAAATCAAAATTCAGTTGATGAATGGCGTAAATCTATTCCTCTAAAAAGAGGTGGTTCTCCAGAAGATGTCGCAAATGCATGTGTGTTTTTAGCTTCTAGTTTATCTTCTTACATTACTGGACAAACTTTGAATGTTGATGGAGGAATGTTAACTTGATTCAAAAATTGAAAAAATATCGATAACTAATCTTAACACATACTATTAAATACTTATTTGATGTTGACATCAACCGTAGCAATAATAATTATAGCCTTATTAGTTGCTATATTGATTGTATATTTTCAATACTTCTTTAGAGAAAAAAAAAACCGAGGTATAAATGTCTTAGCATTATTACGTTTTTTAAGTGTTTTTTCAATAATACTACTTCTTGGTAATCCAAAAATTCAAAAAAAAATAACAGAAACTATAAAACCGAAATTATTAGTAGCAGTTGACAATTCATCATCTATCTCACTCACAAAACAAGATTCATTAGTGAGATTATTAACTAAGAGTATTCAAGATAATAAAGAATTAAATGAGAAATTTGATGTTGAAAATTTCACTTTCGGATTATCATTACAAAATAGTATTACATATACTTTTAAAGAGAGTCAAACCAATATCAACAATGCTTTAAGTCGTATAAATTCTATATTCAATCAACAAATTGCACCTATTATCTTGATTAGTGACGGAAATCAAACTTATGGTAATGATTATAAGTTTTACCAATCCAAACAGGCTATATATCCGATAATTATTGGAGATACTACTCAAATACATGATATTCAAATTAATCAAATTAACGTTAACTCTTATTCTTTTCTACAAAATAATTTTCCTGTTGAAGTATTTGTACAATATATAGGTAATGAGAATATAAAAACAAATTTTATTGTTGAGCAAGCCAATAAAGTTGTTTACAAAGAGCAAGTATCCTTTTCAGAAAACAAGAATAGTGTTCACCTACAATTTAACCTACCTGCAAATAAAGTAGGGAAGCATTTATATAAATCAAAGATTATACCCTTTCAAAATGAAAAAAACACAATCAATAATTATAAAAATTTCAGTGTAGAAGTTATTGATGAACAAACAAAAATTGCAATTGTTTATGATGTTTTACATCCTGATATTAGTATGTTAAAACGGTCTATTAAAAGTAATCAACAAAGAAAGGTAAATTTAATACATATTAATAATATAGAAAAGGATAATTCTGATATTGATTTATTTATACTCTATCAACCAAATGATAAGTTTAAATATATATTTAATAAAATAAATAATCTAAAAAATAATTATTTCATCATTACTGGCAAACAAACGGATTGGAAGTTCTTAAATGAAATTCAAGAAGTATTTAAGAACAAGACTCTATCAACTACTCAAAAATACAATGCAAATTTCAATACCGATTTTGATGTTTTTCAAATTAAAGACATTGGTT
Source organism: Flavobacteriaceae bacterium (assembly GCA_021648195.1). GTDB lineage: Bacteria > Bacteroidota > Bacteroidia > Flavobacteriales > Flavobacteriaceae > Lutimonas. The sequence goes on from JAKITG010000032.1 coordinate 1,733, forward strand.
TTTCAGAACTCCCTCCATTAGAAGGTTATTTTGGAGAACTAAAATTCTCAAAACCGTATCAATCTATTTTGACACAATCAATTAACGGAATATCAACACAAAACCCTCTATTGGCAACTTTTAGAGACGGAAAGAATAGGGGAGCAGTACTCTTTGGAGAAAACAGTTGGAAATGGAGAGCATTGAGTTATGCTTTAGAACAATCTTTTCAAGATTTTGATCAATTTTTAAATAACATCATACAATATCTAACAATTTCAAAAAAAACAAATCCACTAGATATTGATTATAATTCATTCTATTATACTGATGAACCAATACGAATTATAGCAAAAATTTATGATTCAAATTTTAATTTTGACATGAATGCCAGCTTAAAGATGACATTAGAAGGAAGTGAAAAAAGTATGCCTTTTCATTTAAAAGAAGATAGTTACGAACTGAATTTAGACAATTTAGAAAGTGGAAATTACAAATTTACCATTGTAAATCAACAAAATACAAAAAGAACAAGCGGTATGTTTACTGTTCTTGATTACGTTATCGAGCAAGAAGCATCTCAAGCTAATGTAAACGATTTACAGTTACTAGCAAATAATTCAAAAGGTAAGATTTTCTATCCAAATCAAATAGAAAACCTTTTTAATACTGTTTTAAAAAATAAAAATTTAACTGCAATACAAAAAGTAAAAATAAAAACAGTTTCTTTGATAGATTGGAAATGGCTTTTAGGTATAATTGTAGTATCTTTGAGCTTAGAATGGTTTATTAGAAAATATAAAGGATTAATTTAATTTATCATACAAAAATACTAACAAATAAATATTAATCAAAAACACAAAACAATATGGCACAACAACCTCAATTACAATTACCTAAAGGAATAATTCCTTTAGTATTTTTAGGAATTTTAGCAGTAATATTTTTATCAAAAACATTTGTCACAGTAGATAGAGGTGAAGCAGGAGTGTTATGGAAACGCTTTGGCGGAGGTGTAGTTGTCGATCAACCAGCAATGGGAGAAGGATTTCACATGGTTGCTCCATGGAATAAAGTAGATATATATAATATTCGTCAACAAAATATGTTTATAAAAGATATGGAAGTTTTATCTTCTAATGGTTTGGAAATTAAATTAGATGTATCTGTATTGTATATGCCTAAAATTTCTGAATTAGGCTTATTACACAAAACTAAAGGAGAAAATTATTCTGAAGTTGTTATTATACCTGAAATTAGATCAGCAGCACGTAGTGTTGTAGGTAGATATACTCCAGAACAATTGTATTCTTCAAAACGTGATGCCATTCAGCAAGAAATATTTGAAGAAATTTCTAAAAAAGCAGATGCTCAATATGTTCAAATCAATGATGTACTAGTTAGAGATGTAACATTGCCTCCTACAATTAAAGAAGCTATTGAACGTAAACTAAAGCAAGAGCAAGAATCTTTAGAATATGAATTTAGATTAATTACAGCATCAAAAGAAGCTGAAAAACAAAGAATTGAAGCTAAAGGTAAAGCAGATGCCAATAAAATATTGAGTGCATCATTAACCGATAAGATACTACAAGATAAAGGTATTGAAGCTACTTTAAAACTATCACAATCACCAAATTCAAAAGTGGTTATTATCGGTAGTGGTAAAGACGGAATGCCTATTATTTTAGGAAATAACTAGAAGATATTTAATTTATAATTCAATAAAAAACCAGCTTTTAGCTGGTTTTTTTTGTTTTTACTCACTCTATTACTCACGGGGTGACCAATCTTCACTATAAAGTTAGTCACCCCGTGAATATAAAGTTATCATATAAATATTAACTTATTGATAACCAAAAATTATATGATGAGATAAAATCATCCTTTCTATAAATTTCCATAATAACAATTGCATTTTAGATATATTATTAGGGTTATTAGCTCCAAACATAGAAAAATCAATATTAAATTTAGAAAAAACAGCACACGACCTTTTAACGTGAGGCTTTGATGTTACGACAGCAGCAGATATTAAATCAAGTTCTTTCATTTTTGCAACTGAATAAAATGCATTTTGGTAAGTGTTTTCTGCTCGTTTTTCTCTCAAAATACTAGTTTCAGGTATTCCATTTAAAATTGCATATTCAGCCATTACATCAGCTTCATTGCAATTATTCTTAACAGAGCTGCCCGTGAACAGAATTCTATCTGCATAACCTAAATTAAACAACTCAATTCCTTTTGCAATTCGATCTTTCATTATCGACCCTGGGTTACAATCATCAGTTGCAGGAACACCAAGTACGATAATAACATCAAACTTTTTTAGGTCAGAATTACTTTTGCAGGAATTGCCAAAATAAGGAACAATAAATATAGTAAGGATTCCTAGAAGGTGAATTATAAAAAAATACTTTAGAAATCGTATAAGAATTCGCTTGATTTTAGTCATTTTAAAATTATATATACCCACCTATAGTTATTTCAAATAAATATTTTTTCAAAATCAACTACCCTTGAGACAGAGCATCAAACAATTTTTAAAAAAAAATCAAAACAAAGTATCTTTGATATGAATCATTTCTCTTCTAACTGATCCTTTTTTAATGGCTTTATAGTTTTCATAGCATTCTAGCACGGCTTCGATAATTTGTAAATCACTTGCTCTTTTAATGAATCGACTGGAGTAATTACATTCAGATAGCAAATCATTAAGTTCTTTCCTACTCATATCTAAAAAGTCCATCATAATTTCACGACTATACTTTTGCTCCATCATGCCTCTCATTTGATCTCCTTGTTTCAGCTTTTTCAATCGCTTGAGCTCACGAGGCTTGCTCCCTAGTTTTTTATACCAAAAATCTATAGGACTAAAAATAGCACTAAGTCCAGAGTTATAATTAGCTTTAGCTCTACCTATTTCATAAGCTTGAGGTAAACCTTTAATATGAATTCGAGCATAAGTATCAGCAGGAACATTCTTAGCATCAACAACCAACACACCAATTAAATTATGCGATTTTATAGTAACTTCATCAATGTTTACAACCTTTTCATGAATTGCAATTTCTAATTCATTTCCTTTTAATAAATCTTTTGTAATTTTAAGTTTAACCGACTGATAACCAACATAAGATATGAAAATTGTATCATAATCCTTTGCAGGAATTGTAAACTCACCTTTTAAATTAGTTACCGTACCATGAATTGAATTTAAATTTACAATATGTGCACTCTGTAAAGGGTTTCCATTATTAATATCAATAACTTTTCCTTTTAAAATTACTAAAGAATATTGACTTATTGAATCTGTATTATTAATATTGGGATTCTGTGCAAAGAGGTTAAAGCCTAGGCTAAATAGAAATAAAGTGCTAATAATTTTTTGCATAAGGCAATGATACTAATAATTAAGCAAATTATTATATAAAAATATGTGAAAAATCACTACACAATGAGAAACCTTTACAAGGCTAAAAAAACATGATAATACAATAATTATTTTTTCAATAAAACTATTTTATAGTTGTTTATTTTTGGTTAAAAAATACCACTGAGTTTTATAACTAACAGCATTTTTGAATTTATTTTCCGTAGATACCGCGGATTTGCGCAGACTTTTAATTTTCTACCTGCTTAAAATGAATTACAACAAAATAAGTAACAAATAGAACCCGCACACAAAAAAATATTAAGGAATTTCAACTCTGTTCAACCGTTTTAAAAAACACACCCCTAACCTCCGCAAAAAGCGGGACAGGCTCTCTCAAGAGGAGAATATTGGTATTTATTTTCTATTTTTCCACCCCTATTTTGTTCTAATTTTACTATCGGATGAATAAATTTACAAGGAATCTTCTAATTTATGGGGAAAAGTATTGGTTTATGCTTCTGAAATTATTTTAATTGATTAATGACTAAATTTAATTCCAATCTTAGTTAATTTTTTCTCTATTAATTTGTACTTTCGAGGAATTAATTTTTTTAATAAAAAATCACCTCATTCCGTTCAATTATTTCGAGGTACACCTAACAAATCAACTAACGACATGAAGAATAAGCCATCCAATCGTAGAAATTTTGTAAAAAAAACCATGGCAATAGCTACGGGAATAACCATTATACCCAGACATGTAATGGGAGGTAATAATTTCATTGCTCCGAGTGATCAATTGACCAAAGCGGTAATTGGTGTAGGTGGAATGGGACAGGGGCATTTGACTTATGAAGGTACTAAACTGCTAGCTATTTGTGATGCAGATGGAAAACATTTAGCCAATACACTTAAAAAAGTTGGAAATGATGTAAAGGGATATCGTGATTTTAGAGAGGTTTTACAAAGACCTGATATTGATATTATTCATATTGCGACTCCTCCACATTGGCATGGAATTATGTCGGTTATGGCAGCAGAAGCAGGTAAAGATGTTTGGTGTGAAAAACCAATGACCAGAACCATTGGAGAAGGAAAGAAAGTGGTTGAAGCCATGAAAATTCACGGAAAAATGTTTAGATTAAACACATGGTTTCGCTTTAAAAATAATTTTTACGGAATGGGAATTCCAGTAATAAACTTAAAAAAAGTTGTAAATAGTGGTGCTTTAGGATGGCCATTAAAAGTAACAATTAGTGGTGTTACTGGTTTTAACTGGAAGTTTTATTGGGTAGGAAAAGAAAACCTAGCTCCTCAAACAGTTCCAAGTCATCTAGATTATAATATGTGGTTAGGTCCAGCACCCGAAAAGCCATACCACCCGCACAGAGTACATTCAACTTTTAGAGGCTATTGGGATTATGATGGTGGCGGACTTGGAGATATGGGACAACATTATATTGACCCTGTTCAGTATTTCTTAGGAAAAGACAATACGAGTCCTGTAAAAGTGGAAGTAGATGCTCCACAACAACATTATGATGCTATTGGTACATGGAGAAGAATAACATATACATATGCTGATGGATGTCAAATTATTTTAGATGGAGAAAATAAAGATAAAAATGCCGCATATATAGAAGGTCCTAATGGAAAAATTTATAACGGATTTAAATCTACCATTCCAGATATTCAAAGACTAATTGATAGTAAACCAGATCCTGAAGAACAAATTGGAACTTTTTCTGATTCCGTTAGAACGAGACAAAAATTTGCTTTAAATGAAGAGAATGGACATCGTTCTGCAATTATAGTAAATATGGGAATTATTGCGCTTCGCTTAGGAAGAACTCTAGAATTTGATCCTGTAAAACAAGAGTTTATCAATGATGAACAAGCCAATCGATTAATAGACCAACCTGTGAGGAATTCATGGGCATACTAACCATATAATATGACAAAAGTAAAATGAAAACAATAATTATAACCTTAAGTGTCTTTTTATTAGTACTATGTACCACAACCGATGCTGTAGCTCAAATTAACAGAACTTTAGAAACTAAAGTTGCAGATATTCTTGCACAACTACCTACAAAAAATTTAGCCCATTCAGATAAATTGATGCAACAAATCATCAATTTAAAATCGGAAGGTGTTTTACAATTCTGTGATATGTTAGTTCCTCCTGGTGCAGGTAATGACACTAAAGCTAGGTTTGCAATTGAAAGTGTTGCTATTTATAGTGGAGGTAGAGAGAACACAATTAACAATAGTGTTGTAGAAGATGCCTTATTAAAAGCAATAGAAAAAGCATCCAACCCACAAATTAGAGCATTTTTAATAAGGCGCTTAATTCATTGCGGTACAAATGCTAGTGTTACTGCTCTAAGCACATACCTTTCAGATAATGAATTATACAAACCCGCCTTAGCTTCTTTAACTTCAATTGGAACTTTAGGTGCTTCAAAAGCTATTTTTGATGCGATAAAAAGTACAAATATTAAAATACAATCTAATTTAATAGATGCTCTAGGTAAATTAAGATATTTACCTGCTGTAGAGGTAATTAATAAATTTTCATCAAGTGACAATCATGAAGAAAAGAAAAGCTCTTTAATGGCTTTAGCAGAAATTTCTTCAGAAATTTCTCATACCACATTATATAATGCAGCAAAGAGATCTAACTTCAATTTAGATGACAGCAAAGCGATAATTGCATATATCCATTATGGGAAAAGATTAAGTGAAGAAGGAAATAAAGCTTTAAGCTCTGAAGTTGCTGAAAATTTATTAGAAAATTGTAATTCAAAAAATCAACTGCACTATAGATCGGCTGCCATTCATCTTTTAAGAGAAAATAAAGGTGAAGCTATTACTAAAACATTAATTAAAGAAGCAAAAAATTCCAATAAGAACTATCGAGGAGCTGTTTTAAGTACAGCAGCACAAAACCTCTCAAGTAGCGAAGTTCTAAAATGGGTAAAAGGATATAAAAGAGCTTCATCTGAAGCAAAGCCTCAAATTATGAGTATGCTTAGTAAAAGAACAGAACCTAAAGTATATAAATGCATAGTATCTTCTCTAAAAAGTAAAGATTTAGGCGTGAGAACAGCAGGGATCAAAGCTTTAGCATTTCAAGATAAAATAAAATCAATTCCATTATTATTAGAATCTTTAAAACAAGCTTCCTCCTCAAAGGAGCTTAAAGCCATTGAAGGTACTCTATTAAGGATAAGCAATTCTGACGATAGTAATCTTCTTGCTCAGAGTATTAATAATACGAATGATGAAGGAAAAATTGTATTAATTAATGTACTAGGCGCAAGAAGTAGCAAATCACAATTCAACACACTTACTTCTTTACTAGGTAGTAGTTCTGATAAAGTTAAATCTTCTATCTATACAGCTTTACCTAAGCTATCTACTGATAAGAACCTTCCTAAGCTTATTGGATTACTAGGAACTGTTAAAAACAAAGAAAATATTGCAAATATTCAAAATTCGATTATAGGTGCTTTAGATAATTCTGATAAAGATTATTCAAAAATTATTCTTGACAGCTATAACACTATCGAACAAAAAGGGAAAATACTTTCACTTTTACCTGCATTAAATACAGGTGAAGCGTTACAATTGGTTTTAAAATCATTAAACTCTGATAATTCTAATGAAAAATTAAGTGCATTGAAATCGTTGGCTAACTGGAGAAATAACGATGCCTTACCGTATTTATTCAAAATTGCTACCGATTCAAATAACGAATTACAATCAAATGCATTTAAAAACTACTTATCACAGGTAGGTAAATCTTCTTATCCTGATGATCAAAAATTACTACTCATTAAAAAATTACTGCCTTTTAGTAAAAATATTGAAGAGAAGAAACAAATCATTAGCCAAGCAAGAAATATCAAAACTTTCTTATCACTAATTTTTGTTTCAAAATACCTAGACATTAAAGAATTAACAGCAACAGCATCAAATACAGCTATTAGAATTGCACTTCCAGCTCCTGGGAAAAATAATGGTTTAAGTGGTGAAGTAGTAAAAACTATTATTTCTAAAAGTATTAACAACATAACAGGATCAGATAGTCAATACATTAAAATTGATGTTAAAGAATTTTTAGATAATATGTCTAAAGAAAAAGGGTTTATTTCTATTTTTAACGGAAAAGACTTTACAGGCTGGGAAGGTTTGGTTGAAAACCCTATTAAAAGAGGGGAAATGCATAAAATAACGCTAGCCAGAGCTCAAACTAAAGCCAATAAACAAATGATGTTAGATTGGTTTATAAAAGATGGAGTTATAGGCTTTAAAGGAGAAGGCTATAATAATATTTGTACTATTAAAGATTATGGCGATTTTGAAATGCTTGTTGATTGGAAAATTACCAAAGGTGGAGATAGTGGAATTTATTTGAGAGGAACACCACAAGTACAAATTTGGGATATTGCTCGAATTAAAAAAGGGGCACAGGTAGGTTCTGGAGGGCTTTACAACAACAAAACAAACAAAAGCATTCCTTTAGTAGTTGCAGATAATGCTATTGACGAATGGAATACTTTTCGTATTAAAATGGTTGGAGAACGTGTAACAGTACATTTAAATGGTGTATTGGTTACCAACAATGTAATTCTTGAAAATTTTTGGGATAGAAAATTACCGATTTTTGCAAAAGAAGCTATAGAACTACAAGCTCATGGTAAAGATTTAGGATTTAAAAATATTTATATCCGTGAAATTAATTCAGGGAATGAGTTATTAAGCGATGAAGAAAGAAAAGCAGGATTCAAATCACTCTTTAACGGAAAGGATTTAGATCATTGGATTGGTAACAAAACCGATTATATCGTTGAAAATAATGAGATAGCTGTTCGTCCGGAAGAAGGCGGACATGGAAATCTTTATACCGCAGAAGAATATTCTGATTTTATATTTCGATTTGAGTTTAAATTAACTCCAGGTGCTAACAATGGCTTAGGTATTCGTACGCCATTAGAAGGCGATGCTGCATATGTAGGCACAGAGTTACAAATTTTAGATAATACTGCAAGTATCTATGCTAAATTGAAAAATTATCAATACCATGGCTCTGCTTATGGTATCATTGCTGCAAAAAAAGGTTTTTTAAACCCTGTAGGGGAATGGAATTATCAAGAAATTATTATAAAAGGAGATGATATTAAAATTATACTAAATAAAACTGTTATTCTTGAAGGGAACTTGAAAGAAGCTTCAAAAAATGGTACCGTAGATTATAAAGATCATCCTGGTTTAAAACGTAACAAAGGTCATATTGCTTTTTTAGGTCATGGATCGGAATTAGAGTTTCGAAATATCAGAATTAAAGATTTAAGTAAGTAGTACCAATAAGTTGTAATTGATTGTTTTAAATTAATATTTCGATATATTTTTATTCAATTTTAATTTAATCTAAAGAATTCCTCGACGCTCTGCGTCGGGGTAAAAGTGGAAAGTTTGAAAACCTTAGGTTTTCATCAATCTAAAAATATTTTTTCCGCTTGATACCTCGATGGCTCTGCCTCGGGGTAGTTCATTAAAAACATCTTAAAATAAACAAAATCAGAAACTTATATTTCTGATTTGTTTTTGTGGTAAACTTTTAAATAGACTAGAACAAGAACCGCTAGTAATCCACAAATTGTAAATCCAACAAATAGAGGTAGTGCTGTATCTTTAACAAATCTACCAATATATGTACCGATAGGAACAGACATCATGGTAGAAATAAAACCTGTAATTGCTGCAGCTATTCCTGCAATATGACCAACGGGTTCCATAGCCAAAGCTCTTAAGTTTCCAAACAAAAAACCTATGGCAAAAAATTGTAAGCCAAAAAATATTAATAAAACTTCAATAGTTGGATTTGGCTGTCCGTAATATAAAATAACATAAAGTAAGGAAATACAGAAATAAGCAATCATTGAAATGGTAATGAGTTTTCTCATTCCATATTTTAAGACAAGCGTTCCGTTTAATAGAGTAGCAGTACCAATTGATATTGCTAATCCTGCAAAAATAATTGGAAATTGTTCTTTCAAGTTATATTGAAATTGAAATATTTGTTGGGCTGTACTTAAATACACCATAAAAGACCCCATAATAAAACCTGAAATTATAGTATAACCTATTGTTTGCTTATGCTTTAAGAGTTCTCTTGTGCCATCGACAAAAATATGTCTACTAAATTTTATTCGCCTAGACTGCATTAGCGTTTCGGGTTGTCTGATCCAAAACCAAATAGAAACTAGAATGCTAAATATCAATTGAATATAAAATATTGCCTGCCAATCATAGTGATCTAAAACGAATTTTCCTAAAGCAGGAGCAATGATTGGCACTAAGATAAAAACTACGGTAATGAATGACATTATTCTTGCCATATAATTGCCACTATAAGTATCTCGAACCATGGCAATACTTATGGTTCGGGGAGCAGAAAGACCAATACCTTGTAATATTCTTCCAAACACCATTATTTCTAAGTTTTTTGCATAAATACAGATAAGACTCGCTATAATAAATAGACCAAATCCTATAAAAACAACAGGTTTTCTACCCAAACTATCTGATATCGGACCAAAAAGTAAAGGGCCAAGACCAAGTCCTAAAAAAATCATGGTAATTAGCAGTTGATTATCACTATTTTTTTTGACACCAAGTTTAAGTCCGATAATATCTAAAGCAGGTAAAATTGCATCTATAGCTAAAGCAACGATTGACATGAGTGCTGCCATCAGTACTATAAACTCAAATTGCGATAATTTACTTTTAAACATTTGGCAAAAGTAGGGGAATTATTAATAAGATAATAAAGTACTTTGACAAACTCTATTTAACATAATGTAAATTATAGTACAAATACAGTAATTTCCGTATAGTCTCGCCAAAGGCGGACTATTTGACATAATATCAGATATAAGTTCCGCCACAGGCGGATTGTATCGGCAGATATTATGTTAAAAGAAATTACGGCTAATAAACTAATAGTTTTATTTGATAGCTATAATTCGTCATTATGTAAAATTACTCACAGCGTTAATATTTGATAAAGCTGTGTTCGTGATTATAAATCAAAGATTTATAGTAGCCGCCTACAAACGCTAGATTGTTTATTTAAAACATAATTACTAATGCAATCATTTTTAAAACTCAATTATCCATCGCTTGCAGCCGCCAAAAAAAAAGCTAACCTTTTAGTTGTTATTAAAATTCTCGTATTCGAGGAAATATTCGTTGTAATTTTTTTCACGACATTCTCGTTAGTTTACCACAAGAGTATAAAATTTTACCAACTGCCAATATCCTTGCTTAAAATTTCTATACACTTGTTAATTTGTATTTCAATTCATCTTTTTTTCTTTTTTCATTATCTTTTGTCTTGAAACAAAAGAAATCGACTTTAGGAGATTCACGAACTCCTATAAAAACAATAAGAATAGCGTGAGCTAAACAAAAATTCAAGACTGCATATAATTTTGGAAACAATTACGATTCGTTACGCTATATTTTAGGATGCATTTTAGTTTTAAGAATGTTGTAAATTATTTCCATATTTCAAGTTATCAAAAAAAATCTTGCCTAGACCCCTAAAATCTTACACTCCTCTCTCCTATTGTTTTAACCAAAATTTTATGATGTCGCTTAAACATCTTATTTAGAATTTATCTTTTTAACACCTTCTTAAACTGATAAAAAACACGTTCTATTAACCTTAAATCCTCAGTGATAATTTCGGCTGTACCTTGCATTTCTTGTTTGAATTCAATTTCAACACCAAAAGTTGTAATTAGTTTATTTGGCAATTCAACATCTAATAAATACAAACCCTCATTACTTGGTATTAATGATATTTCTGTAACTTTACCTTTTAACAAACCAAATTCATTATCTGGATAGCCACTCAATCTAATATTTACAACTTGACCAACTTTTAATTTACCAGAATTTATTAATGGTGCTTGAAGTTTTACTACATAAGATGAATGTTCTTTAGGAATTATTGTAAATATAAAATCTCCATTATTTATCGTTTGGTTTTTGCTCCAAATTTTCATAAACGAAACAGTGCCATTAATATTTGATTTAAATAAATAGCGTAATTCCCAATCTTTAACACTCTTTTTTAATTGGTCGAATGATTGAATAACTGTTTTTAATAAATTAATTTCATTTCTTGTGTTCTCAATGATACTCTGTGTTTTTATGTTTCTACTATTGCTTATGTTTTCTTTGGTTTGAGATATGGAAACAATCGTATTCTTAAAATTTCTTTCTGCCTGTAAAACCTCTAACTTTTTATTTTCAAATTCTTGTGCAGCAATAATTCCTTTGTCAAATAAAACTTGATTTCTGTTCAAATCTTTTTCTTTGAAAAACAACTCTTCTTTGTATAGTTTTTGCTGATTATTTAGTGTGCGTAGCCTTAAATTTAATTGTGATATTGAAAATCTATTGGTTAAATCGTTGCTTTCAAATGACTTTGATTCTTTATTTAAAATATATTGTGTGTAATTGTTTTCAAATAAAGAAAAATCGGTTTCAATTTCTCCTAAAAATAGCATTGGCAAATTATCCAAAGGAAAGTAGAAGGATTTCCGATTGACATGTAGCGTATCGATAATGGATTTTAAAAGCACTACATCATTGTAATTTGCCGTATTTTCTATTAAAGCCAATGGCGTGTTTTTAGTTACTTCTTGATAATTTTGTACAAATAGAGAATCAATTCTACCTGTTACTCTTGCATATTCTTTTTGTGGCGGTATTTGGGTCGTTAATAATGCTTGTGCCGTTACAATCTCGGGATATTTTATAAGCCAAGACAGAAAAATAACAGCACCAATAAAACCCAACAGAATAGTATTTCCCCATCTAAAAATAGATTTTGGTGGTTCAGAAAGCACATCTCTAACGCTTTCGCTATAAATATTGAGTTCGTCTTTTATTTCTTCTTCTTCCATAATTAATTACCTAATTCTAATTGATTTTTGACCAACTCATAATATTTACCTCTTGTGGCAGTTAATTCTTTATGATTTCCTTGCTCTACAATCTCTCCATCCTCTAAAACAATAATATTATCAGCATTTTTAACAGTACTTAAACGATGTGCTACAATAATTGAAGTCCTGTCTTTTAAAAAACTATCTAAATTTTCTATAATAATCTTTTCATTATTAGCATCTAAAGCACTTGTAGCTTCGTCAAAAAACACATAAAACGGATTTTTATAAATTGCTCTTGCAATCATAATGCGTTGCTCTTGTCCGCCACTTAAGCGAATGCCAGAAGTTCCTAATTCTGTATTGAATTTATTGGGCAATTTTTGAATAAAAGGCTCGATATTAGAAATAAAAGAAGCTGTTTTTAATTTCTTCCTATCAATAATTTCATTTTGTTCTGACTCTGAAATATTTCCTGCAATAGTGTCATTAAAAATAAAAGTGTCTTGCATTACTGCACCACAATTTTGTCGCCAAAAATCATTGTGGATATTTTTTAAATCGTCATTACCAATATTAATTGTTCCTTTTGTGGGTTCGTTAAATTTTAAAAGTAATTTTAATAAGGTTGTTTTTCCACTTCCACTTGCACCAACAATTGCAGTTGTTTTGCCTTGTGGTATGATGCAATTGATGTTTTTTAATACAAATGGTGTCGATTTTCCGCCATATCTAAATGACAAATCTTTTATAATAATGTTTTTATCATTTGGCAATTCTTTCACTTTTTTATCTTTTAAATCATCTTCATCTTCTTTGGAATGCACTTGCCAAAGTCGTTCTAAACTAATTTTTGCATCTTGCCAAACTTGTATAAAGCCAATAAAATTACTTAAAGGCAAATTTAATTGACCAACAATGTATTGTATAGAAAGCATCATACCTAAGGTAATATCTCCGTTTACTACTGCTGTTGCTGATAAAAATGTGATTACAATGTTTT
>JAKITG010000033.1 GCA_021648195.1 Flavobacteriaceae bacterium
TAAAACATTTAGATTAAGACTTCTCGACTGCGCTCGAAGAGACAAAAATGAGAATATAGTTTTCATTCGATATTATAAAATACACGAATAAAAAGAGGTGATTATTCTTTGTTAATAATTGATTTTGAAACTAAATGTTTCTTTAATTTGAGCTTAATGCAAAAATCTCATGTTTGATGAAATAATCGCACTCGCTAAAAATGTCCACTGGACATTTTCTTTACGCTCGCTTTCCTAAACAGCATTACCTGTTCGAGGTTCAATGGGTTTGATCTCAGCCTCTTTGAGTTTAAAGTTTAAAAGTTTAAAGTTTAAAGTTGCTTTTATCAACTCTTAATTTATCACTTTTAACTCAAAACTGAAAAAAGCACCCCTCTAAGAGAACAACGCAAAATTAAAAACTATTTTGGATTTGCAATTATAAAAGGTAAATTTTATTTTTGAATAAAAAACAGAAATGGATATGCTAAAAATAGATGTACCTTTGCATCTTATAAAATTTATATGTCATTTACTTCATTAGGATTAATTCCTGCATTACTTAAAGCAGTTCAAGAGCAAGGTTATACAACTCCATCTCCCATTCAAGAAAAAACAATACCCATTATTTTAGAGAGAAAGGATGTACTGGCTTCAGCACAAACGGGAACAGGAAAAACAGCAGGGTTTACTTTACCCATGTTACAAATATTATCGCAAACTCAGAAAAAGAAATATAGACCCATACGAGCTTTGATATTGACCCCTACAAGAGAATTGGCAGCACAAGTTCATAATAATGTAAAAGAGTACAGCGCTTTTTTAAACCTTCGATCTACAGTAATATTTGGTGGTGTAAATGCCAAACCTCAAATAAGTACAATTAGGCAAGGCATAGATGTTTTGGTTGCAACTCCTGGGCGTTTACTAGATTTAGAAAATCAAAGAGCACTCTCCTTATCGAGAGTTGAAATTTTGGTTTTAGATGAAGCCGACCGTATGCTCGACATGGGTTTTTTAAGAGATATTAAAAAAATTATTAGTTTGGTACCGTCAAAACGGCAAAATTTATTGTTTTCTGCTACTTTTTCAAAGGAAATAAAACAATTGGCTCAGGGAATTTTACACAATCCAATTTTGATAGAAGCTGAACCTGAAAACACAACAGCTGAAAGAGTAAATCAAAAAGTATATCGCGTAGATAAAGAAGATAAGATAAAAGTTGTTATTCAATTAATTTCAGAAGGAGATTGGAAGCAAGTATTAATTTTTACACGAACAAAACATCGTGCAAATAAATTAAGCGAAAAATTGGTAAAGGCAGGAATAAGTTCTGCTGCCATTCATGGCAATAAAAGTCAAGGAGCAAGAACCAAAGCACTTTCTGGTTTTAAAGCTCAAAAAATAAGAGTATTGGTTGCCACCGATATTGCAGCTCGAGGATTAGATATTCCACTATTGCCTCATGTTATTAATTTTGAATTGCCAAATATTCCAGAAGATTATGTTCACAGAATTGGAAGAACAGGTAGAGCTGGAGCAAGCGGAGAAGCAATTTCATTGGTTGATGTAGATGAAATAGAATATATAAAAGCCATAGAAAAACTATTGAAGGAAAGTATTCCAAGTGAAATTATTGAAGGATTTGAGCCCACCAATAAACCAACTCAAGGCGAACCAAAATCCAACAATAGAAATAGAAATCAGCAAAGAAAACCTAGATCTCAAGATAAAAATAATAGACAAAATAGAAATAGACGAAGAAGATAGAAAATAGTTTAGAAAATAAAATTGTAAGTAAATATAGAGACTTTATTATTATTTTGAAAATACATCAATATTTATATAAAATATTTACAGTCAAGTCTATTCTCTTTTATTTATCAATCAAGATTAGGTTTTTTGCGATTAACTTTTTTAAGTTGGTGTTTCTTTTTACTATCCAATCGTTTTTTAATTGACGTTTTACTTGGTTTTGTTGCTTTTCGTTTCTTAGGGCGAGTAATACCCACAGCTATAAAATCTAAAAAGCGTTGAATCACTATTTGCTTATTTCTATGCTGACTTCTACTCTCGTCACAATTTAAAATCAGAATATTTTCTTTAGTAAGTTTTGTATGAATATTTTGTATAAGGATTTCTTTTTCTTCTTCGGATAAACTTTGAGATTTAGAAATATCAAAAAATAAAACAATTTTAGATGATACTTTATTTACGTGCTGCCCACCTGCTCCACCACTTCTAATAGCTTTAAAATTGAGTTCCTTAATGAGATTTTCTGTGTTCATAATATTAATTCCCCTCTTGAGAGAGAATTGCTACGTATTTTTGACCTTTAGAGATTTTAATCACAAATCATAATTAGAAGAACCACCTATATTTTGATGCATAAAATGAAAGTCTAAATCTATTAGTGAATCAGAAAAACGATCTAAGTTTTCTTTATTATTTAAAATTTTATCAATAGCCTGTATAGCTTCTTTGAGTCTTTTTTGTTTATTTCCTTTTAATAAAATATAGGGTCTGTTATGATCTTTTAAAGCCTTTTCAAAAGCATTAAACATTTCTAAACGTTGTTTGGGTCTATCTCGTAAATCATCAGCTTCCCAAGGTGTATCAATATAGGTAAGTAAATATAAATCGTATGAATTTTCTTTGGCAGCTTTATCTAAAAGAGGATCTACAAACCCACCATAATACTCTTCAGAATAGACTTTGGTTTCTAGTAAATCAGTATCACAAATCAGTACTTTATCTGCTTTTTTGGCGAGTTGATTTTCCAGTTTCATTTGTCCGATAGCAATAGGAATTAAATCAGAATTTTCACAAGTTTTACGCTTATTATTCCATTTGTTTTGTAAATATTCACGAGCAAATTCTGGTGTCCAAACAGTATTATAATAACGAGCCAATTGTGTAGATAGTGTTGTTTTTCCTGTCGATTCAGGACCAAATAAAACAACCCTTATAATGTTTGTTTCTCGTGATTGTCTAAGCTTTTTTTCCATACTCTATAACCTTGAATTGCTAAAATTAAGAAAATTACGTATTGCAACCCTGTAAATCCGTAACCTTTTACGAAATAAAGTGGAATGGATACAATATTTGTAAGAATCCAAAAATTCCAATTTTCTATTTTTTTAACTGCCATCAGCCACATAGCGACAAATGCAGCCGCTGTTGTAAAAGTATCTAAAAAAGGAATAGCAGTTCTAAATTTTTCTAAATTTCTAGAAGTTAGGTTTCCATAAGCAAAGTTTATACTTTCTTTAAAATTTAAATCATTTGGCATGACATTAAAATGTCTATAAATAAAAATTACAAAAATTGAAGCTGAAGTAAAAATTACAAAAGCAATCATTTTTTGTTTTATACTTGTTCTAGAAATGGAAATATGTTCTTTTTTTTTTGAATAGATAATTTTACTCCACATATACCATCCATAAACACTCATGATGGTATAGTAAATATTGATAATTAAATCGCCATATAAGTCCCATTGTGAGAGTAAATAAATATAAATAGAAGTACTAATAATTCCTATAGGAAAAACCAAAACATTTTCCTTTTTAGCAAAAAACACACTTGCTACACCTAGACTAGCAGCAATAATTTCAAGAATAATATTGATTAATGGAGCAGTTCGATAAGGTTCTAAAAAGAAATTAATTAATGTATCCATTGTTCTTAAAAATCATCAAAAAACAAGTAGTTTTCTTCAAAAGCAGTTCCAATAACAACAAGATCAGCGCCATTTTTATAAGCATTTTGTAATTGTATTTTTGTTCTAATCCCTCCACCAACAATTAACGGAATACTAATAGATTCTGCAACTAAACGAATTATTTTTACGTCTACGGGCTTAGCAGCTCCACTTCCTGCTTCCAAATATATTAGTTGTTTTCCCATAAATTGACCAGCCAATGCCGTAGTAACAATTTCTTTGGTATTTTCTTGAGAGATAGGTGTTGTATTACTTATTTTTTGAACTGAGGTTTCTACACCTCCATCAATCAAAATATATGCTGTTGGAATAATTTCTAAAGAGGATTTTTTTAAAAAACCTACAGATTTTATTTGTTGTTCAACCAAATATTCAGGGTTTCTACCCGAAAGCAGAGATAAAAATAGAACTGCATTGGCATGATTTGTAAGTTGAGAAAAATCACCAGGAAAAAGTATGATAGGAATCACAGTTAGTTGTTTAATTTTCTTTACAAATAAATCTGTAATTCCATTAAAAACAGTACTTCCCCCTACAAAAATAAAATTAACTTTATTTTGATTGATTTGTGTAATTGTTTCTGGTAATTTTTCTATTGAAAGTTTATCAGGATCTAACAGAACAGCCAATAGTTTTTCGCCTTTTTGTTTGCAGGCATTTATATGTTGTAAAATTTGTATTTTCAAATTTGTATTTTTTTTGCTAAACACTTCCTGCCTTAGTTCATAGCATAAACCAATGTAAAGTCTTCAATTTGTTGAAAAAAGATATCATATTTTTCGTAAAAACTATCTTTTTTAATCCACCCTTTTGTTTTCTTATCTTGTAATGTAAATGATTCAATAGGTAAATGATATTTGAATAATAAACCTCCATCAGGGTGAATTTTAAACAAACTTTCTTTTGCTCCCCAAATTACAGTAAGTTGTTGCACCAAATTTTCATCGCTTAAATAGTCATTTTCCGAACCTATAAATTTTGAAGCAATTCGTTTTATTTTCTCTCTATTTTTTTCAATATCAATACCAACAGATGTATTACTTATAATAATTGCCGAGAAAGTATGAGAATGCGTTATTGAAATTTCTTGCCCATCTTTTAAATGTGGTTTTCCATCGGCAGTGTAAAACAAGTCAAAATCGGAATAACCCGCTTCTTTTAACAAATATCTAACACTTAAAAAACCACGTTGATGAAGTTGTGATTTCATTCCATTAACTCGCTCTAAACTCATTTTATTCAATGTAATATTTTGAAATAATTCCTCAAAAGATTCCTCAATATTCCAAATAAAAATTTTAGTTTCAGAATTGGGTTTTATAATTTTGTAAAGTGGCATTTATTTATCTCAAAGTAATTTTGTAAATTTGCATTTCAAAAATATACAATTATGAGCACAGAAGCATCAACTTATGTTAAATATAAAATAAAAGACATTAATCTTGCAGATTGGGGACGTAAAGAAATTGAGCTAGCCGAAGCAGAAATGCCAGGCTTAATGAGTTTGAGAAAAGAATATAAAGATGAACAGCCTTTGAAAGGGGCTCGTATCGCAGGATGCTTACACATGACCATTCAAACAGCAGTTTTGATTGAAACTTTAACAGCTTTGGGTGCTGAAGTTACTTGGAGTTCTTGTAATATTTTTTCAACTCAAGATCAAGCCGCTGCTGCAATAGCTGCTACAGGAGTTTCGGTATATGCATGGAAAGGGTTGAATGAAGAAGAATTTGATTGGTGTATTGAGCAAACCTTATTTTTTGGAGAAGATAAGAAACCATTAAATTTGATATTAGATGATGGAGGAGATTTAACAAATATGGTTTTAGATAGATACCCTGAATTAGTAAAAGATATTAAAGGTTTATCTGAAGAGACAACAACTGGAGTTCATCGCCTATATGAAAGAATGGAAAATGGAACTTTACCTATACCTGCAATTAATGTAAATGATTCTGTTACCAAATCTAAATTTGATAACAAATATGGATGTAGAGAATCTGCTGTAGATGCTATTCGTAGAGCAACCGATATTATGCTAGCTGGTAAAAGAATTGTAGTTTGTGGCTATGGAGATGTTGGTAAAGGAACAGCCGCATCGTTTAAAGGTACAGGTGCTATTGTAACAGTTACAGAAATTGATCCAATTTGTGCTTTACAGGCTGCAATGGATGGTTTTGAAGTTAAAAAGTTAGATACTGTTGTTGGAAAGGCAGATGTAATTATTACAACAACTGGAAATAAAGACATCATTCAAGGACATCATTTTGAAGCCATGAAAGACAAAACAATAGTGTGTAATATTGGTCATTTCGATAATGAGATTGATGTTTCTTGGCTAAACGATAATCATGGAAATACAAAGGTTGAAATCAAGCCTCAAGTTGATAAATATACCATCAATGGAAAAGATATTATTTTGTTAGCAGAAGGTCGGTTGGTAAACTTAGGTTGCGCAACGGGTCACCCAAGTTTTGTGATGAGTAATTCATTTACTAACCAAACCTTAGCACAATTAGAACTTTGGTTGCACCCTGAAAAGTATGATAATAAAGTATATATGTTGCCAAAATATTTAGATGAAAAGGTGGCAAGATTACATTTAGAGAA
The DNA here is from genome assembly GCA_021648195.1 of Flavobacteriaceae bacterium. Taxonomy (GTDB): domain Bacteria; phylum Bacteroidota; class Bacteroidia; order Flavobacteriales; family Flavobacteriaceae; genus Lutimonas. Next base: position 6,314 of record JAKITG010000033.1, read on the forward strand.
AATAGGTGTTGAATTAGAAACACTTCGCCAAGATCAAGCAGATTATATTGGTGTAAAAGTAGAAGGACCTTACAAGCCAGAGTATTATCGGTATTAATAAATTTAATTATATATAAAAATATTTAAAATCAATAGGAGGAAGAAGATGTCGAAAATTTATTTGGGGCTATAGCTCAGTTGGCTAGAGCGCTTGGCTGGCAGTCAAGAGGTCGGGGGTTCGAATCCCTCTAGCTCCACTATAATATCTTATTTTGATTAGATAATTACTTTTCTTTTTAAACGATACACATCACTAATTAAGACCGTTGCAAAAGCTATTTTTACAAAGAAGTACGACGCTCGATAAAAATTTAACCCACAGTAAACCTTTGTTTACAAAGGCTTAAATTTTTAGAGAAGGAAATAATTCGAAGTAAAAAAGCTTTAAATCTTAATTTTGTTCAATATTGCAACGGTCTTTAATTATAAACTAAGAAATACATTTAGAAGACTTAGGGCTTGTTACAAAATAAAGTGTACAGAATTGGCGATGTTATTTTGTAACAAGCCCTTAGTGAGTTCTTTTATCGGTTTTACTTCTAAATAAATATTCTGTATATTTGTATATAGTTTTTCGTGAAGATTTTCAAGAGACTTCTTTTCAAATTCTGATCACGCAACAAATGAAATGATAGAAATACGAAGTATATTTTTTACTGAAAATTGTAAAAGAAAAAAATCACTAAGGTTTAAATACTTATTGATAATGCTTTCATTATTATTAATGCCATACACTCTATTTTCTCAAGAAACTGCTACTACTACTTTAAACGTTAGCCCTAAAATTGACACGATTACAACCTTTAAAAAAAGCAGAAAAGTAAAATTAAACCATGCAATAATTAACGGACAAGCAAATGTTTTCTTTGAAGGGTTTGGATTAATTTCATTCAAAGCAGATAGTGTTCCCTCTTGGCAAAATGATTTTAGGTTTGAAAGAACAAAAATAAACAAATTGACAACTTACAAACAGATTGATATCCCTTTTCAAATTAGAGATTATAAGATTATTAAAACATCTCCAAACTCTATTGTAATTACAGTTTTTACAACCAAACAATGTAAAATTAGCTATTATATTAATGGAGTAAAAAATAAAGCATCTAGTAATGATTTTAATGCGATAAAACTAAATAATCTAGAATATAAACATACGCAAACTTTAAAAGAATGTGACCCCAATTCAACATATGATTTATTAATTGAAGTTGTAGCCAAAACAGGGGAATTTAATATGAAGAATATTAGTTGTAAAGCCAAATAAAATAAAGCTTTAAGATTATTATTCTCTTTTTAGATTAGGAATATTTGGAATCATAAATTAAAGTATTAACGTTATCATAACTAATCAATAAAACCTAACCATGAAGAATTTACTATTCAGTATTTTAGCAATAACGCTCCTTTCATGTAGCGGCACACAAAAAGCGGCAAGTCATTTGCAAACAGGTAATTATATTAAAGCATTTAATACTTCTGTTACAAAACTAAATAAAGACAAAATTAAAAAATCAAGTCAAAAGCATATTCCGTTATTAAAAGAAGCTTATGTAAAGGCTGCTGATACTGATGTTAAACTGATTAAAGCTCTAAAAAAAGAGAATACAACAGAAAGCCTTAAAAAAATATATGGTAAATATTTAAGTCTTGATATAAGACAAGATGAAGTAAGAGCATTACAGCCCCTATATTATGAAGGCAATGAAGTGACATTTAAATTTGATGATTTTACAGATAAGATTAAAAATTCAAAAAATAATTTTTCGACTTCACTTTATGGCAATGCCATTAAAAATTTAAAAGGTGATAATTTAGCTGCCAGAAAGGCATATAAACAGTTAGAAGATTTAATTTACATTAATCCTGATTATAAAACTAACTTAAATGATTTGTTACAAAAGGCAAAAAATAAAGGAAGTAGCTTTGTGTATATAATACTAAAAAATAATGTAGATAGTATTTCAAGAGACAGTATTAAAGACTTTTCTTCAATTAATTCTACTAATTTTACGAACCAATGGGTCATTTATCATAATAAAAAAGAGAAAAAAATTAAGTACGATTATCAGGTAAATATTATTTTCGATAAACTCACTTTTATTCCAGAAAAAACTGAACAGCAAAAAGTACCACAAGAGGCAAAAGTGCAAGATGGATGGAAATATCGATTTGATGCCAATGGTAATGTGATGAAAGATGATAAAGGAAATGATATTAAAGAAGCAAAATACAGAATTATAACGGCGGAAGTTATTTTACACCAACAAAATAAATCTTCTAAATTAGATGGAACTATTATAATAAAAGATTTAAAAAAGAGAACCACACTATCTACGAATCCAGTATTTGGTGAAGCCAAATTTCAGAATACTTATGGTAAATATGAAGGAGACCAACGTGCTATTGAACAAAAATATAATAAATCTCTCCAAGCAAAAGCAGTACCTTACCCTAAAGATCATGAATTTGTAAAATATTCAATAAGTAACTTTAAACAAAAAGTAATTGCTTTATTAAGTCAGCAACAGTTCTAATACTAAGAAATATCTTTAGTTTTGAAGCAGGAAACTATCAAGAAAAAGCTTGATAGTTTTAGTTATTCTTTAGAGTTTTCTTGATGCTCTTTAATATATTCAATTAAATAAAAGGTAAAAAGCATCCTTATACTTTAATTAATCCTATTGCAAAGGCTATTTTTACAAAGAAATATAACGTTCGATAAAAATTTAACCTGTAGTAAACCTTAATTTTGCTCAATATTGTAACGGTCTTTAATTATTAAAAAATATGGTTATATTTTCTTATCTTCCAGCATCAACATAATATAAAATATAAGATGAAAAAAAAGTTAGTTATATTAGTTATAAGTGCATTATTAATACAATTGAACTATGCTCAAAAGGCAACCATTACTGAAAAGAAAATGGTGATGAAAACATATATGTTTTCCGATCCAAATCCTGTTCCAGATATGGATAAGAATTACCCATATTTTAGATTTGATGGTTATACAGAGAAGAGCACTCAACAAGAATGGAATATGGTCATTTTAGAAAATGACTATATCAAAGTTTTTGTAAACACAGATATTGGTGGAAAAATATGGGGAGCAATTGAAAAATCTACAGGAGGAGAATTTTTATACTATAATGATGTAGTAAAGTTTAGAGATGTTGCTCATCGTGGTCTATGGACCTCTGGCGGATTAGAGTTTAACTACGGAATTATGGGTCACACATCTACAGGTTCTACTCCCCAAGATTATGTGATTAAAGAGAATAAAGACGGGAGTGTTTCTTGTGTGGTTGGTGCTATTGATTTACATACGCAAACTAAGTGGAATGTTGAAATACGGTTACAAAAAGACAAGGCTTATATAGAGACTATAGGTTCTTGGTATAATACTGGAAATTTACCTCAACCTTTTTATCACTACTCAAATGCGGCGGCTAAAACAGAAGGGAATTTAGAATTTATTTTTCCAGGATCCTATCATATTGGGCACGAAGACCAAATAGGGAGCTGGCCAATTGATAAGGGTAGAGACATTTCTTTTTATGAAAAAAATAATTTTGAAGGCTATAAATCATACCATATAATTAATGCTTTTGCAGATTATATGGGTGGTTATTATCACGATGATGATTTTGGATTTGGAAATATTCATAGCTATGATAAAATGCCAGGTAGAAAACTTTGGATTTGGGGGCTTGCAGATGAAGGTATGATTTGGGAAGATTTGTTAACAGATTCTGATGGTCAATATATAGAATTTCAAACAGGAGGTACTTTTAACCAACCCATGGAGATTAGTAGTTTAACGCCATTCAAACATCGTGAGTTTATTCCTTATGATTCAGATTTATCTACGGAGTTATATTTTCCTCTAAAACAAACAGGCGGTATGGTTTCAGCTACCAAAAATGGTGTGCTAAATGTCATTAGAAAAAACGAGTCTACTCTAGAAGTAAGACTGAGTGCTTTAAGTCCGTTAGATACGGATTTAGTTATAAAATCTGAAAACAAACTTATTTCAACCACAAAAATAAAACTTCAACCTCTAGAATTGTCAATATTTGAGGTAGCGCTAGAAAAAGGTAAAGACTATACGATAGAATTGGGGAATGATCTTTTATTTTATTCTTCAAAAAAAGAAGATATAATTGTTGATCGCCCTGTTGTTGCCAATAAAGATTTTGACTGGAATTCTGCTATTGGTTTGTTTACAAAAGGATTGGAAATAGAAAAGCAATACTCTTATGGAGGTGGTCATTCTAGAAAAGTAGCACAAGATTATTATTTAAAAAGTTTAGCTATAGATTCTGCTTATGCGCCTGCATTAAATAGAGTTGCATTTAATTATTATAGAATGATGCAGTATAAAAAAGCACTACTTTATACAAACAAATCATTATCAATTGATACTTATGATCCAGAGGCAAATTATTTGTTTGGGATTATAAACGTCAAATTAGAAAAATTGACAAATGCTAAAAGTGGGTTTTCTATTGCTTCACAATCTACATTTTATCGTACCGCAGCATACACTGAGTTGGCTAGATTATATTTGAATGAAAAACGATATAATAAGTCACTAACTGTAACAAATAAAGCATTAATGTTTAATCAAAGTAATGTTGTTGCTTTAGAGATACAAGCGGTAATATTTCGTTTGCAGAAAAATGAAGAGCCAGCTAAAAAAGTACTTACAAGATTATATGATTTAGACAATACTAGTGCTTTTGTGGTAAATGAAAGAATATTAAGTGGTATAGATAAATCAGTTAGTTTATCAGCACTTATTACCAATGAATTACAAGCTGAATCCTATATCAGATTGGCATTAAAATACAAAAATTTTGGGTTAATTGATGATAGTATTTCAGCCTTAAAAGCTAGTCCAAGTGATGTTAAAGTACATTTATTGTTGGCTCATTTAGATGTTGCTAATCAAACTAATTGGCTCAAAAAAGCTATTGACGCTTCTCCTTATTTGGTATTTCCTTTTAGAACAGAAACATATGAGGCTATAATAGAATTGATGAAATCAAATACTAGTTGGAAATTAAAATATTATGCTTCTCTAGTTCTTTGGAAAAAAGAAAGGGTAAATAAAGCAAAAGAATTGATAAAACAATGTGGTAATGAACCTAATTTTGCTCCATTCTATTTATCAAAAGCAAATTTATTTTCAGATGATAAAGCTATTGTAAAAGCATCACTTGCAAAAGCAAAAGCACTCGATTCTAAAAACTGGAGAGTAAGCCTTGCATTAGTAGATCAATATATGAAAGACAAAAATTTTGCTTCGGCAGCTAAAATTGCAAAAAAGAATTATTATAAAAACAAAGAACTTTCCATAATGGGAATGCGATATGCAGATGCATTACTTAAATCAGGTAAATACAAACAAAGCTTATCTTTTTTAAGAAATTTTAAAATTATTCCATTTGAAGGAGCTACAGAAGGAAGAATGATACATCATGAAGTAGCCATAAAATTAGCACTTAACTCTTTAAAAAAGAAAAACTATAAAACAGCTATTGATTATGTAGAAAAGGCAAAATTATGGCCTAAAAAGTTAGGTGCAGGAATGCCGTATAATGTTGATGAAAGATTTGAAAATTCAATTTTAGCATATTGTAACAAACAGTTAGATAATGAAGTAGAAGCTAAAAAGTTCAATTTAAAAATAATTGACTATAAACTTGATAGTGATGATAAAGATGATGCGAGGTTATACTTGCAAGTTCTTGCTTTAGGTGATAAAGTAGCTGAAGCTAAAGAATTAGTAAATAATGCGTTGGCAAAAGATGACACCAACGAAACTATTCAATGGGTTAAAGCTTTGCAAACAGGTGATAGTTCAGTAAAAATACTTGCCAAAAAACTATTAGAAAAAGCTGAGAAAACACCACTTGATAACTCATTTTTATTAGTTAATGATTTTTTAAATATTATAAAAAATTAACTTTTTTAGATGATCCAAAACTAGATTCCATATTTAAATTTATCAAAAATCAAGAAAAGGTTTAATAAGTCATGTTGGCGAACCTCATAATTGTTGGATATCACTAGATTCAATAACAGTTAATAATGACCGTAATTATTTTAGAGAACATTCTGAAATGCCTTCGTATGACGATCAAACCATGTATAGGATAATATGTTGACTAAAAACCCTGATTTAACTTTTATTGGTGCTCATATGGCCAGTTTGGAGTGTAGATAAAGTTTCAAAATTTTTAGACCGTTTTCCAAATGCAAACCTCGATTTGGCTGAACGAATGAGTCATACACAATATCAATCTCAAAGAGACCGTGAGAAAGTACGTAACTTTTTTATCAAGTATCAAGATAGAATTGTTTATGCAACAGACATTGGTGAAGATAATAAAACAATTATTGCAGAATTAAAAAAATACATAATGGAAGTTTGGCAAAACGACTGGAAGTATTTCAATACAGATGAAATGGTAACTGTTCCTCAGCTAGACACACCAGTTCAAGGTCTGACTTTACCGAAAGAGGTTATAGATAAAATATATCATTTAAATGCAGAAAGAATATTTTGGAATGCTTGGAAATAAACATATCAATTTACATTAAAGTTTATTTTTATTATTAAAAATTTTACTTAATTTTGCCGAAATTTTTAGTAAATTATAATGGAAGATTTAACTCATTCTACAAACTTTTCGGTAGAAAATTACGGAATAGAAAATGCAATTGTACATTGTAATCTTAGCCCTCAAAAACTTACAGAAATATGCGTTGAAAAAGGTTTAGGCAAAATTGCAAATTCTGGTGCTTTAATGGTAAATACGGGTGAGTTTACTGGGAGATCCCCTTTAGATAGGTTTATAGTTAAAGACAGTATCACTAAAGATAAAGTTTGGTGGGGAGATATCAATATTCCCTTTGAAGAGGTTAAATTTGACAGGTTATACAACAAAGTCATTGCTCATCTTTCAAATAAAGAAATCTATATAAGAGATTCTTATACTTGTGCTGATAAAAATTACAGAATAAATATTAGAATAATTTCAGAGTTACCATGGTCAATATTGTTTGCATATAACATGTTTTTAAGACCTGATAAAAATGAACTTAAAAACTTCACACCAGAATGGACAGTACTTCAAGCTCCTAGTTTTATGGCTGTAGCAGCTGAAGACGGTACAAGACAACATAATTTTGCCATCTTAAATTTCAGCAAAAAAATCGCTCTTATTGGTGGAACTGGTTATACAGGTGAAATAAAAAAGGGTATTTTCTCTGCCTTAAACTTTATTTTACCTGTAGAAAAAGAAACCTTACCCATGCATTGTTCTGCAAACGTAGGAGAAAATGGTGAGACTGCTATATTCTTTGGTTTATCAGGTACTGGTAAAACCACATTATCTGCCGATCCAAAAAGAAGATTAATTGGAGATGATGAGCATGGTTGGACAAAAGATAACATCATTTTTAATTTTGAAGGCGGGTGTTATGCTAAAGTAATTGACTTATCTAAAGAAAATGAGCCTGATATTTATAATGCAATTAAGCCTGGTGCATTACTTGAGAATGTAGTTTGCAAACCCAACACTAATGAAGTTGATTTCACCAATATTTCTATTACTCAAAATACTAGAGTAAGCTATCCAATACATCATATCGATAATATTCAAATACCTTCATTGGCAGGTAATCCTAAAAACATATTCTTTTTAACTGCTGATGCTTTTGGAGTTTTACCTCCAATTTCTAGATTATTACCCAATCAAGCTGCGTATCATTTTATATCTGGCTATACCGCTAAGGTTGCAGGTACAGAAGCTGGAGTTACTGAACCACGACCTTCTTTTTCAGCTTGTTTCGGAGCTCCATTTATGCCTTTACACCCTACAAAATATGCAGAAATGCTAAGTAAAAAAATGAAAGATTCTAATGTTAGTGTTTGGTTGATAAATACGGGATGGACGGGTGGACCTTATGGAATAGGTACAAGAATGAAATTAAAACATACAAGAGCAATGATTAATGCAGTATTGAATGGTGATTTAGGTAAATATTGCTACGAAGATTATCATATTCATTCTGTTTTTGGCGTTGCTCAACCCAGAAAATGTTCAGGAGTACCAACTGATATTTTAAGTCCACGAACCACTTGGAATAACGATGAAGCTTATTATAAAATGGCTTTTAAATTATCTAATGCTTTTAGAAAGAACTTCGATAAATTTGAAATGTCAGCAAATGAAGAAATAAGGCGAGGCGGTCCACAAAGGTTTTCTTTTTAGTTAATTCTAAACGCCCAGTGCAAATTTTACAGCACTATTCTTGCCTTTATTTAGGGCTTATCTTGCAACAGTTATACTTTAGTTGGGTGTTATCCAACCTTAAAGATAAGTTAAGGCCGTTGCAAAAGCTATTTTTACAAAGAAATATAACGCTCGCTAAAAATTTAACCCGCAGTAAACCTTTGTTTATAAGGCCTTAAATTCTTTAGAGAAGGAAGTAATTTCGAAGTAAAAAAGCTTTACATCTTAAATTTTGCTCAATATTGCAACGGTCTTAATATATTTAATATAAA